>CAYWMC010000034.1:0-12995 GCA_964459345.1 uncultured Klebsiella sp.
TCCCGCAGACGATCCTTCTTCTCGTCGTAGTCAAAGATACCCCCGAAGGATATCGGTGCGGGCGGTGAAGTCCTTGATTTTCAGGTGGGTCAGATTGGCTTCGATCATGCGAGTCTCTGTGTGCGTTCGGATTTTTGAAAGACGCGCATTTTACCCTATTCCGCCGCAGATGCCACGGCCGTCAGTCCAGCGGGACGCCCCGCGTGCCTCTCTGCTAAACTCCGCGCATGCAAAAACAGCCCACTCAGCTCAGCAATGCCGACCTCGTATGGCAGGAATCCGGCGCCCCATTCTCCAATCAGTTTCAGGATATCTACTTCTCTCGCCAGGGCGGGCTCGACGAAACCGAGCATGTCTTCATCGCCGCAAATCAGTTGCGCGAACGCTGGGCTGCCATGGAGAGCGCCTTGTTAGCGAAACTCGAGGACACGCCGGGACAATTCACCATCGCGGAGCTGGGCTTCGGTACCGGACTGAATTTCCTGTGTTGCTGGCGTGCGTGGCAATCTCTTGCTCCGGAACACCTGCGACTTCATTACATCGCCTGCGAGAAGTATCCCCTGCAACATGCGGCGCTGGCCCGTGCTCTGTCACAATGGGCCGAGCTCGAGGGCTGGAGCCGGCAACTGCTGGCGCAATACCCCGACCATTCGCCCGGCTATCAGCGCCTTGTTTTCCGCAATGAAAACGGCCGCGCCGACATTACGCTGGACTTGTACTTCGGCGACGCTCTGCAGGCACTCAGCGCTCATGCGGCACCACAGGATGGCATAGTGGATGCGTGGTTTCTCGATGGTTTTGCGCCGCGAACCAACCCCGAACTGTGGAACGCGGCGCTGTTTGGCGTCCTCAATCAGCTGAGCAGATCCAGCGCGACTCTGAGCACTTACAGCGTGGCAGGCATTGTGGTGAGAACTCTCCAGGAGGCGGGCTTCTCGACGGAGAAAACCCCAGGCTTCGGCCAGAAGCGACAGATGCTGCAGGGCCGGCTGTCAAGCCGTCCCGTATCCCCAGCCGTGCAGTCTGATCTGCCCGGGCGCTGGCTGCAGGCGCGCTGGCCCGACAACTCGCCTGACCACGTCATCGTCATTGGTGCCGGCATGGCTGGGTGCAGCACGGCCTGGAGTCTTGCACAGCGCGGCTGTCGCGTCACCGTTCTGGAATGCAGTGACGATATTGCCCAGGGCGCGTCGGGCAATCGCCAGGCCGTGTTGCAGTGCCGACTCAACAACGCGGTCAACGCTGCCTGGCAATTCAATCTGCAGGCCTTCCTGCACGCAGCCCGCCACTTCGCCTGGATGCAGGAGGAAGACCCCGATATTTGCTGGCACGCCAGTGGTGTCCTGAATCTTGACACCGCTTTCCAGTCGCGCAAGGAAAACTGTCCGGACGTCAGGCTGGACCTCTACTCACCATCCGTTGTGCGACGCGTTGCGCAGGCAGAAGCCACTGAACTGGCTGGCATCGCGCTGGATGGCGGAGGCAACTTCATTCCCCTTGGAGGCTGGCTGAACCCTGCCGCAATGTGCCGTGCCTGGCTGCGTCATCCACTGGTTACCACACGCTGCGGCGTGCAGGCAGAGCAGTTGTCCCGGACAGACGGGAAATGGCTTGTCACCGACCAGAACGGCACTTTGCTGAGCAAGGCCGACGCCGTGGTCATCGCCAACAGCAGCGCTGCTGTCCGTTTCACGCAGACCCAGGACCTCGCGCTGACACCGCTGCGTGGTCAGGTGAGCTATGTGCAGGCAAGTGCCGCGAGCAGCGCGCTGCGCACCGTGGTTTGCGGCCGCAGTTACATCAGCCCGCCCCACGAAGGTTTGCACAGTACGGGTGCAAGTTATTCGAAAGATGTGTGCGACCTCTCGCTGTCTGCAAGTGACGACAAGGAGAATATCGCCGGAATCAGCGGGCATCTGCCGCATGGGGCGTTGTCGCAGGAGGCTGTAGCAGGGGGGCGTGTCTCAGTGCGGGCGGCGACGGGAGACAGGATGCCGATGGTGGGTCCTGTGGCCGACACAGTGGCTTTGCAAACGCTTTATCGCGGACTGCAGCAGCGGGAGCGCAAGTCACCTGATGTTGCCATGCCGTATCACGAGGGCTTGTATCTGAATGTGGGACATGGCTCCCATGGTTTGTCGAATACTCCGCTCGCAGCTGAATATCTGGCAAGTCTGATGTTTCGGGAACCACTGCCATTGCAACGCGAGGTGATCGAGTGTCTTCACCCCGCACGCTTTGCGCTGCGGATCCTCAGACGCGAACCGGCGCAGCGTTGAAGAATATGCGCACGGCCTTGCAGAGGTTGAAGGCATCTTCGCTGCCTGCCAGCTCGCGAATGGAGTGCATCGCAAACGTCGGCACTCCAACATCAACCGTTTCAATACCTATGCCCGCAGCGGTGATCGGGCCAATGGTGCTGCCGCAAGCCATATCGCTGCGCACCACAAAACTCTGCACGGGTACTTCGGCCTGCAGGCACAGCGATTTGAAGTAGGCAATGGAACGACTGTTGCTGGCATAGCGCTGATTGGCGTTGATCTTGATGACCGGCCCCTGATTCAGCAAAGGGCCATGATTGCCATCGTGCTTTTCCACGAAATTGGGATGCACGCCGTGCGCGTTGTCGATGGACAGCAGAATTGAACTGCGCACCATGCGCTCAAGGTCTTCGGCCCGATTCTGCGACGCTCCGGCTCCGCTAGCCAGAATGCGTTCCAGAACGGAACGCAGGAACGGCCCCTGAGCGCCGCATGCCGAGGTGCTGCCCACTTCTTCGTGGTCAGAGCAGATCAGCATGTTGCACGTCTCCCCGCCTGCTTCTACCAGCGCCTCCACACCCACATGGCAGCTCAGCAGATTGTCGAGTCGCGCCGAGGAGATGAATTCGTCATGCAGCCCGATGATGGCCGGCAACTGCGTATCGTAGAAACTCAATTCATGACTGAGAACCCGCACTGCCTCGACAGCGCCATGCTGTTCGCGCAGATGCGCCAGCAACAGGTCATCAAACGATCCGTCACGGACGCCGGCGATGGAAAGCACCGGCGGCAGATCCTTCTGGGCATTGACTGACCTGGACTGATTGGCCTCGCGATCCAGATGAATGGCAAGACTTGGAATAATGGCCACCGGGCGACGCAGGTCGATCAGGCAGGATTTCAGCGATTGGTCTTCGCAGAGATAGTCCACGCGACCGGCGATAGAAAGATCGCGGTCGAACCACGGGTTGAGCAAGGCTCCGCCGTAGACTTCTACTCCCAGCTGCACGTAATTGTTCTTGCGCAGATCGGGCGATGGCTTGATGCGCAGGCACGGACTATCGGTATGCGCACCCACCAGTCGCACGGCCAGAGGTCGCTTCTGCGAATGCACCTGGTCAGGCAATGTGAAGGCAATCAGGGAGGAAGCGTTGCGGGTAACGAAATAGCGCTGACCGGGCACAAGCAGCCAGGACTGCGCCTCGTCCAGCGGCTGGAAGCCCGCGGCAAGCAGACGCTCGCTGAGGCTCAGCACCGCATGGAACGGGGTGGGAGAGGCTGCAATGAATTTCAACAATCCCGCATTGAAATCGTGCATATCCATCGCGTCTCTCCCGTCTCTGCGACTACTGACCGTTGATCTGCAGCAGCTCGACTTCAAACACCAGTGTGGAGTGTGGTCCGATCGGGCCGGAGCCCATTTCGCCATATGCCAGCGCGGATGGGATGAACAGCTTCCACTTGTCGCCTTTCTTCATAAGCTGCAGTGCTTCGGTCCAGCCAGCGATCACCTGGCTCACGCCGAACTCGGCTGGCTCGCCACGCTCTACGGAGCTGTCAAACACGGTGCCGTCAATGAACGTGCCGTGGTAGTGAGCGAGAACGGAATCTTCCAGGGTTGGCGATGTGCCAGCCGCGTCGCCGGACGCCAGTACCTGATACTGCAGCCCAGACGCTGTAGTGACCACGCCATCGACCTGCGCGTTGGCGGCCAGGAAGGCTTCGCTCTCTGCCAATGTCGCTGCGTCCGCGGCAGCCTGCTCGTCAGCCAGCTGCTGCTGGAACGACTGCAGTGCAGTCATCATCTGCTCCATCGTGAGCTTCGGCTCGCCAGCAATCACATCGGTGATGCCTTCGAAAAATGCCTCAAGATTGACGGAGTCCATGATGCCCTGCCCTTGCAGGTTCTGACCGATGTTCACGCCAATGCTGTAGCTGATCTGGTTCTGCTCAGAGGTGAGATCAACACCACCGTCTGCAGCCTGCACCTGAAATGCAGAAAATGAGAGAGCCACAATTGCGCTGCGCAGGCTCAGAGTGCGGTTGAATGTCATGGTGTGATCCTTGAATGGGAGTGGTAATTGACGGAGAGGCATACTAACTGGACTCGCGCGTGAATTCCACAGCGCACGGCCGATCAGGTATGCTGGCAGCAAGTGGTATCAAGGCATGACACGCCAGTCATGCGCACGTGCGCGCCATCAGGCGCAAGGAAACAAGAGTGAGAATTTCCGGATGGGTCTGCACCGCAGGCATGCTCGCGTTGTCAGCCTGTTCACAGCAATTTGCGGTCAGCATCAACGACCAGACTGTATTCGATCCGCGTCCCGGCGCCGCGCAGTACCGCTTCGCCGATGCGGGCCTGCAGGCTTGCGTCAATTTCGCGCTGCAACAGCCGGGCTCAAGTTTCGACACGCTGGCTGTGCTGTCCTGCCCGGGCTGGGAAATAGAGGATATCGAAGGCATTGGCGCATTGACTGCACTGCAGTTTCTGGACGTCAGCAACAACAGCATCAGCAGTCTGGCGCCCTTGAGTGCCCTGCCCCGCCTCAGCGGCCTGAGTGCCGCTGACAATCAGATCACAGACATCGCTCCGCTGTTCTCCTTGAACTCGCTGGCGTCGGCAGTCCTGACCGGCAATGACGGCATATTGTGCCGACAGCTCGATACTCTGCAGGAGCGACTCGAGCGCAATCTTGGCAGACCGGCAGACTGTCGCCGCTGAGGCTAGGGCTGCGGCGGCACTCCGCTGTGAAACCGGAACACCGGGTCTTCGGAGCAGATCAGCATTTTTTCCACTTCACGAATACGCTGCACATGGGGCGCAATGTCTTCCTTGCTGTACAACGCAGCCAGGCCCAGATAGTCCTGGAAGTGACGGGCTTCGGAGCGCAGCAGGCTGCGGTAGAACTTGGCAAGAACGGGGTCCAGCAGCGGCGCCAGTCGCGCGAAACGTTCGCAGGAACGCGCCTCTACGAAAGCACCGACAATCAAGGTATCAATCATCTGTCCCTTGGCGTCCTTGCGCAGCTGGTCCCGCAACCCGCCGGCATAGCGCGATGCGCCGAGATGAAAGTAGCGTATCCCGCGGTCGGCCAGCAGATTGACTACCTGCTCGAAGTGCAGCAACTCCTCACGGGCAAGATGGGACATCTTGCGCAGAAGCTCGGTATGTTCCGAGAACTTGTAGAGCAGGCTCATCGCTGTCGCCGCGGCCTTCTTCTCGCAATTGGCATGATCAATGAGCAGGATGTCCTGCTGTCGCAAGGCTTCTTCCAGCCAGGCGTCCGGCGTCGGACAGGGCAGAAACGCGAGAATGTCATCCAGCATGGCAGAGTTACTCATTCCGACTCCTGCTCGCGCAGGTCCTCCAGCAGACTTACAGTATCGGTGTCCGCTTTCGCCAGCAGCTGCTCCGAATGCTTCTTGCTGGCGCGTGCTCCGAGCTTTTTGAGATTTTCAATGCGTGTCACCAGATTGCCCTTCCCCGATGCCAGTTTGTTGTGAGCCTTGTCGTAACTCTTCTGCGTCGCCTCGATGCGCTGACCAATTTCCTCAAGATCACCCGCAAAGGCCACAAACTTGTCGTAGAGCGCCCCGGCGGAACTGGCGATCTCGAGGGCATTCTGGTTCTGGTGCTCGTAGCGCCAGATGTTCTGGATCGTGCGCAGCGTGGCCAGCAGAGTAGAAGGTCCAACAAGGATGATGTTCTTGTCGAAGGCGCTGGTGAACAGTTCGCCGTCCTGCTGCACAGCGACGGAGAATGCAGCCTCCACAGGCATGAAAAGCAGCACGAAATCGAGCGAATTGAGTGACAGAAGATTCTGGTAATCCTTGCTGCTCAGCGTTTTGACGTGATTGCGGACCGACTGCACATGCAATCGCAGACACTCTTCTCGCCGCTCCGGGTCGTGCTCCGAACAGAAGGCCTCGTAGGCTTTCAGGGACACCTTGGCATCGATGATGATGTGCTTGTTCTCGGGCATGTGCACGATGACGTCGGGCTGTGAGCGCGATCCTTCTTCCGATTTCAGGCTGACCTGGGTCTGGTACTCCCGCCCCTTCACCAGTCCTGACTTCTCGAGAATTGTCTCCAGAATGACCTCACCCCAGGTGCCCTGGGTCTTGCTCTCGCCCTTGAGAGCATTGGTGAGATTGACCGCGTCTTCGCTGATGCGTGCATTGAGTGCCTGGAGATTGCGGATTTCGCTGGCGAGGGAGAAGCGCTCCTTGGCTTCCTTGTCGTAAGACTCCTCCACCTTCTTCTCGAAGTGCTGAATCTTCTCGCTCAGCGGACGGAGAATCTCGCCGATGCTTTCCTTGTTGCTGGCCGTAAAGCGACGACTCTTGTCTTCCAGGATATCTGCGGCAATCGCCTTGAATTGCAGTGTCATCTGTTCGCGGGAATCGTTGAGCAGCGCCAGCTTCTCGGCGGCCTGACGACGCTCCTGCTCCAGCGTGGTCTGCAGGTGCGCAATCTGTTCGCGATAGCGGGAAATATTCTCCTGAAGCAGGGCAATGTCAGCTTCCACAGTTGCCAGCCGGCTGGTCTTCAGGTCGAGCTCGGCCTGCCGGGAACTGACGCGCTCTTCAAGCATCGCCACGGTGCCGGAAAGATCGGCCGGGCGGCGCAGCACGACAAGGACGCACACGATGCCGGTCGACAGGGCAATCGCGGCAATGGCCAGCCACTCAGGAGTCATGGTCATGATGGGAGAAAGCCTCCGGCCCTGCGAGCCCGACGGAGGCTCACTGCATGGGGTCAGATCAGGTTGCTGTGCACTGCACGGATCAGCGCATCCCGCACTTCAACGCTGACAGTCTCGGCAGACTCGGGAATGACGCGGATTGCGCCCTCTTCGTTGACCAGTCGCAGAGTAATGGCTGCCGGCTCGAAGTCCTCCTCATCGCCGCTTCCAAACAGGCGACCAAAGAAACCAGGCTGGTCCTCCTCGGCCACAGGCGCATACATCACCGAGAACAGAGCCGCATCGCGCTCGCTGCTGGTGATCTCGATTTCGGCGTTACCCAGAGCCTGCGACACCTGAGACCAGGCACGATCGAAGTCGATGCGCAGTTGCAGGGTATCGCCATCGGCAGTGCGGACAATCGCCGCCTTGCTCTCGGCTTCGATGCTGCCAGCCAGCAGAGAGACAGAGGATGCTCGGTACAGGTCGGTACGATCGGCAAGGTACAACGAGATGTCGTCCAGCATGCGGGTCTCGACTTCAAGATCGGCAGAGCGTTCTGGCCATACGACCGGGGCAGATGTATCTGCCACAAACGCTTCGCCCACCTGAATCACATAGATCTCGGAATTGCCGGAATGCAGGCCCGGTTCTATACGCACCTGATACTTGTTGCGGCTGCCCGCCTCGCCGAGCCAGGCTGTCTCCATCACAGCACTCACGGGATCTTCAAAGCTCAGTGGCGTCTGATTCGTGGACCAGTAGTCCCGCAGACGCGGCCAAACCTGGCCAGGCTCTGCGCCAATCACGATCCAGCGACGATCGCCAAAGCGCTGCACGACGACGCCTTCGCGTACATTGGTGTCCATTGCGCGCGGGGCGGGCGCTTCGATGAAGAAGGGCTTGTCCGCCGGGGCTTCCTCTGGAACCACGTAGAGTGCATCCAGGGTGTAGCTGTCCAGGGTTTCGGGAATGCTCATGGGAGGTATGACCGGAGCTGCCAGATAGTCACCCTGACGATCGCGGAAAATGCCGTCATCTCCGGTCAGGTAAGAACAGCCCGCGAGCACCGTTCCGGCTGTCGTACTCAGTAGAATTGCTCTCAGTGCCTTCATCTTTGTCTCACGTCCGCATGTTCGCTTTTGGAAAATCCTGCAGGAATCGCGCAGGAACAGCTTGTATTACTTGAGCAGTCCGGCCTGCCGCATGGCGTCGTGCAGGACACCATGGAATCCGGCGCTCAGGTCCACCAGCGGGAGCCGGATGCCTGGCGCGATCAACCCCATTCTGGCCATTGCCCACTTCACCGGCACGGGATTGCCTTCCACGAAGAGCAGGTCGTGCAGGCCGGCCAGCGGCGCATCCACAGCCAGAGCACCGTCGGCGTGCCCCTGCATGGCAAGCGCGCACATGCGCTGCATCTGCTCAGGCACGAGATTGGCGGTCACCGAAATATTGCCGTGCCCGCCTTCAAGCAGCAACTGGCGGGCCGTGGCATCGTCGCCGCCGTAGATGCGGATGCGATCCCCACAGAGCTTCAGCAATTCGCGACAACGCTGCATGTCGCCGCTGGCTTCCTTGATGCCGACAATATTGTCCAGATCTGCCAGACGCGACACGGTAGTCGGCAGTAGATCGCAGCCTGTGCGCGACGGTACATTGTATAAAATTTGTTTTATATCAACTTCTTCCGCCACTTTCTTGAAGTGTTGGTAGAGCCCTTCCTGACTGGGCTTGTTGTAATAGGGAGCCACCAGCAGGCAGGCATCCGCCCCATATTCCAACGCGGCACGAGTGAAATAGATTGCTTCGCGGGTTGAATTTGACCCAGTTCCGGCGATGACCGGAATGCGTCCTGCGACCTTGTCGACGCAATGGCGCATGAGGGCGCAATGCTCTTCTTCCGAGAGTGTAGGTGACTCGCCAGTCGTGCCAGCGACAACTATGGCATCAGTACCACTGGCAATATGCCATTCGATCAGCTTGTCGAAAGCGCCGAAATCGATCTCACCATCGGGAAGCATCGGCGTGACAATGGCCACGATACTGCCTTGAATCATTGCAAATCCTCAACTCTGGAAGTCGGTCAAACACGGGCGGCGACTGTAACACATCCTCCAGCCGCCGCACAAAATGCGGGACTCAGTGGGGGTGGTCCAGCGGATGCTTGCGGGTAGTATCAGGCCAGGCATTGATGATGGCCTTGATGAGCGTGGCCAGCGGAATGGCGAAGAACACTCCGGCCAGCCCCCAGAGCCCGCCGAACACCAGCACGGCGCCGATGATGGCGACAGGATGCAGATTGACCGTCTCTGAGAAGATCACCGGCACCAGCACGTTTGCATCCAGCAATTGAATCACGCTGTAGGCCAGCATGACCGCGATGAATTCGTTGCCGAAGCCCCACTGCACATAGGCGACCAGCGCCACTGGCACGGCAACAACTGCCACGCCGATGAAGGGCACCACCACTGAAAGTCCCACCAGGACGGAAAGCAACAGGGTGTAATTCACCCCCAGGACCATGAAAGCGATGTAGGTACTGCCGCCAACGATGAAAATTTCCAATACCTTGCCGCGGATGTAATTGGCAAGCTGCATGTCCATCTCATGCCACACCTGCAACATGAGCGGACGATTGTGCGGCAGCAGATTGCTGATCCAGTGTACTAGCAGCGCCTTGTCCTTGAGCATGAAAAACACCAGCACGGGCACCAGAACCAGAAAGATCAGCCAGTCGAAGATGCGCGGAATACTGGAAATGGAATAAGACACCACGCGCTGTCCAAGCACAGCCAGATCGCCGCGCAAGGTACTTATCAGATCCTGCACCTGCTGTTCGCTGACCAGACCGGGGTACGAATCGGGCAAATGCAGCAGGACTTCCTGGCCCTCGCCAATCAGGCGCGGCAGATCATTGATGAAGCGCCCCAGCTGCCCCCATGCCTGCGGCAGCAGGAAGAACAGAATGGCGACAAAGAACCCGGCAAACAGGGAATACACGATGAAGAACGCCAGTCTGTGCGACATGTTGTAGCGCAGCAGAGAATTGATGAGACCTTGCAGCAGATATGCGGTGACGACGGCAGCAAACAGAGGGGCCAGGATGGAGCCCATGGTCACAAGAATCACCAGTGCCACGCCGAGCAGAATGACAAAGATGATCGCTTCTTCGTCGTGAAAATAACGATCGAAAAAGCTTCGCAACAGTTTTCGCATACGCTGTCAGCCTTTTCTGATCCAGTAGTAGTACGCGACATCATCCTTGGAAAAGTCCAGGATAGTGTGCCGGCTCTGCTGAACAAAGACGTGGAAATCGCGCTCCGAACCCGGGTCCGTGGCGATGACTTTGAGTACCTGCTGGGGTTGCAAAGCATTCAATGCCAGCTTTGCTTTCAGCAAAGGCAGAGGACACATCAGTCCGCTGGCATCAAGTTCCTGATCGGCTTGAATTTTCATGGCGCGTAGTTTACCAAGCATCGCCGCGGATTGCCTAGAAATGAAAACATCCGCCCCCATATGATGGCGCACAGCAACGGAATTATTTGTGCACCCCCCGGTCTTAGGATTACAGTTGCTCAGGACTCGACACATGGAAAGCCAACGCGCCTCATGACGAAATTGACCCCTCTTCTGTGTGCCATCGCAGCGACTGTCTTCGTGTCACACTCCAGCTCCGCACAGGTGCAGATACCCAGTCTGGGCGACCGCATTTCCGGGCTTATTTCGCTTGATGATGAATATGCCCTGGGCCGCGAATTCCTGCGCTCGATTCGCCGCAGCAGCAAGACGATTGCAGACCCCCTTCTCAACGACTACCTCATGAATGTCACGCACAATCTGGCCCTGCACAGTGAACTGCAGGACTACCGCATGTCGTTCATTATCGTGGACAGCCCGGAACTGAACGCATTCGCGGCGCCCGGTGGCATCATTGGCGTGAATGGCGGGCTGTTTCTGAATGCACACACTGAGGGGGAGTTCGCTTCAGTCATGGCGCATGAGATTGCGCACGTGAGTCAGCGCCATTTCGCCCGCAGCGTTGAGGATGCCCAGGAGCGACGGATCCCGGAACTGGCTACATTGCTGGCCAGCATCATCGTGATGAGCACATCCAGCGCGGACACAGGCCAGGCTGCCATCATGGCTGCACAAGGCCGATCTCTGGAAAACCAGCTGCGCTTTTCCCGCAACAACGAAGCCGAAGCCGACAGGCTCGGCATCAAGACACTCTACGATGCTGGCTATGACCCGAACGAGATGCCTGCGATGTTCGAGCGTCTCATGGGCTTGAATCGCTTTGGATCGCGTCCGCCAGAATTTCTGCTGTCGCACCCCGTCACAGAGTCACGGGTTGCAGACACGCGCGGCAGAGCCAGTCGCTATCCCGCACGACCTGCGGACCCCAAGCTGGAATACCAGCTGATGCGTGCGCGCATTCTTGTGCACTACGAAGCGAATCCCGCCAATGCCGTCACCATGTTCGAAACAGCACTGCGCGACAGCAAGGACGAAACATCACGCAAAGCCGCGCAATATGGTCTGGCAATCGCGCATGGCAAAAACAAGGACTTCCTCAAGGCGCAGGAAGCTCTTGATCCGCTTCTGGAGAGCGAACCCAATCGCATAGCCTATGTAGTTACACGCGCGGAGCTCTACACTCAGGGGAACGAAGCTGGAATGGCCCGGGACTTTCTACGCCGCCACATGAGCATCAATCCCGACAATCATCCCTTGACCATGGCATACGCGGAGGCACTGACCGCTGCTCGGGAATATGCCGAGGCAGCTCGAATCCTCGAAAGTCACACGATGAACCGGCCGGACGACCACGAACTGTGGTATGTCCTTGCAGAGACGCAGGGGCTGGTGGGGGACGTGAGCAAGGTTCACCAGGCGAGAGCCGAGTATTTCATTCTCGTGGGTGATTTCCGCAGTGCATCGGAGCAGCTGGCGTACGCTTTGCGGATTGAATCAGAGAAGCAGAACAATGCGCCCCTGCTGGCGCGACTAAGGCAGAAATCCCAGGAAGTCGAACAGATGGGGCGCGCCACAAGAGATCTGTGAGACGCACCGGCCTGAAGGCGCTCTCAGGCCTTGCCAGTCACTTTGAGGCGCTGACTCACAGAGAAGTCCAACATCCTTTGCAATGGCACCATCGCCCTCTCAGCGAGAGCTCGCGGGACCGACACGCGGTTGCTGCCAGTCTCGAGAGACTCCTGCAGGCGCTGCAGTGAATTCATGGCCATCCAGGGGCAATTTGCACAACTTCTGCACGTCGCATCGTGCCCTGCTGTAGGAGCAATGATGAAAGTCTTGTCTGGCGCCATCTGCTGCAGCTTGTAGAAAATTCCCTGGTCGGTGGCAATGATGAAATGCGATTGCGGCATCTGCATTGCAGCCTTGATGATCTGGGTCGTTGAGCCAATCACATCGGCGACAGCCAGAACTGCCGCTGGAGACTCCGGGTGCGCCAGCACTGCAGCATTCGGATACACCGCTCGCAGGTCCAGCAATCCTTTCGCCTTGAACTCTTCATGCACGATACAAGCACCATTCCACAGCAACATCTCAGCACCAGTGCGAGACTGTATGTAGCTGCCAAGGTGTTTGTCCGGGGCCCAAATGATCTTTCTGCCTTGTGCCGCCAGGTGCTCCACGACATCCACAGCAATGCTTGAAGTAACTACCCAGTCAGCTCGCGCTTTCACTGCGGCAGAGGTATTGGCATAGACCACCACTGTGTGATCGGGATGCGCATCGCAAAATGCCGCAAACTCCTCTGCAGGACAGGCCACATCAAGGGAACAGGTCGCCTCCAGCGTGGGCATCAATACTGTTTTCTCGGGACTGAGAATGCAGGCTGTTTCGCCCATGAAGCGAACGCCGGCGACCACCAGGGTCGTCGCATCGTTGTCGCGCCCGAAGCGGGCCATTTCAAGGGAATCGGAAACAAGTCCACCAGTTTCCTCTGCCAAGGCCTGAAGGAGTGAATCCGTGTAGTAGTGGGCCACCAGAACAGCATTCTTCTCGACCAGAAGCTGCT
>CAYWMC010000035.1:0-12960 GCA_964459345.1 uncultured Klebsiella sp.
GGGCACGCCGGATATCGCCGGCGCTGTCGGCCTGGGCGCGGCCATCGACTATGTGAATGGGCTTGATCGCGAAGGTGCCGCCCGTCATGAGGACGCCCTGCTGGCGTATGCGCAGCAGAAGGCGCGTGCCGTGCCGGGCCTGATTCTTGTTGGCACGGCACAGCGCAAGGCCTGCGTACTGAGTTTCAATCTGGAGGGCGTGCACCCGGCTGATCTGGGCACGCTGCTGGATCAGCAGGGCGTGGCGGTGCGCACCGGCAACCATTGCGCGCAGCCGATCATGGAGCAGTTCGGCATTCCGGGCACCGTGCGCGCCAGTTTCAGTTTTTACAATACGTTCGATGATGTGGACCGTCTGTTTGCGGCCCTTGAAAAGGCCCGGCAGTTTCTCCAGTAAGCAGTCCAGCCAGCGTAACCGAGGATAAGGCGATGAGCGTACAGACATTTGATCCAGCACAGGCAGGGGCCGTCGATGTGACGCCTGCCGCGATAGAGCATTTCCGCTCGCAGATTCGCAAGGCGCAGGATGCCCGCGCCGTGCGCCTGAGTGTCAAGAAGAGCGGCTGCACGGGCTACATGTATGTCGTGGACCTGGTGCCGGCCGCCAGGCCAGACGATCTGCATGTGCAGCTTGGCGACGACGTGGAACTGCTGGTGGCCCGCGACAGCCTGGCTATAGTCAACGGCACCCAGATTGACTACGTCACAGAGGGTGTCAACCGCCAGCTGCGCTTCCTCAACCCCAACGCCAAGGACCAGTGCGGTTGTGGCGAAAGCTTCAATGTGAGCTGACATGGAAAGACGCATGGTGCTTGCGCAGGAGGACTGTCCTGCGCGCCGTGTGCCCGATGGCACCCCGGTGACAATTCCGAAGAACGCCTTCGTGGCCATCACCCAGGCGCTGGGCGGCAATTACACGGTGGTTCATATGGGCCAGATGCTGCGGGTGGACGGTACTGACGCCGCGGCGCTGGGCCTGCAGGCCGAAACGCTGAGCTTCCCTGCACCCCAGAATGAGCTGATCGATGAAGCACAGGTGTGGCAGGCGCTTGGTACGGTGTTCGATCCGGAAATTCCGGTGGACCTGGTGAATCTTGGCCTGATCTACAAGGTCAGCGTCGATCAGGCGGCCCGGCGGGTGGATATCGCGATGACGCTCACGGCGCCCAGCTGCGGCATGGGCCCGGTGCTGGTGGGCGATGTCGAGTACCGCGTGAAGCGGGTGCCGAACGTGAAGGATGTGAAAGTGGATCTGGTGTTTGATCCCGCCTGGAGCCGCGACATGATGAGCGAAGAAGCCCAGCTCGAAACCGGCATGTTTTTCTAATCAGCAGCAAGTGCAGTGGTAAACGATGAGCGCCAACCGATTTGGAACCGACATAAAGACCGAGGATATAGTCGAGGCGCTGGCGTTTTTCGACAGTTGGGAAGACCGCTACAAGTACATCATTGATCTGGGTAAAGAACTGCCCGCTCTGGATGCGCAGCAGCGCACGGAAGAGAATCTGGTCAGGGGATGTCAGAGCCAGGTGTGGCTGACCCATCGGGAAGAGGGCGGGCGCTTGTACTTCGAAGCTGACAGTGATGCCTTCATCGTGCGCGGTCTGCTGGGGGTGGTGCTGGCGGCCTACAACGGGCGCACGCCTCAGGAAATTCAGGCCTTCGACATCACTGCCTATTTCGACAGTCTCAACCTGCTCAAGCATCTGAGCGCCACCCGCGGCAACGGCCTGCAGGCTATGGTGCAGCGCATCAGGGCGCTGGCGGCCACGCACGCCTGAGTTGCTACCCACACTCGCCTGCTAAAGTGCCAGCAACCACTGCGCGAAGGCCTGGCGCGCTGCACTGAGCTGTTCAGCCGTCATGGCGGCGGCCAGTCTTTCCAGAAGCGCCGGTGCATCGGCAAATTCGTTGTACTGCGCAGCACTGGCCCAGAAGTGCGCGCGCACCAGATCCATTTCCACTCCTTCTCCCAGTTCATACATGGTGGCCAGATTGTACTGGGCCCCAGCATGTTGTCCCTCTGCTGCCCGTTCATACCATGCGAAGGCTTGGTCCAGATCGACAGCCGTTCCCGTGCCCGTGTAATGAAGCGCGCCCAGATTGAACTGGGCATTCAGGTGTCCTTGTTCGGCGGCGGCCTTTGTCCAGCGCAGCGCCTCGGCGTAGTCCTGCGCAACGCCCTGACCGGTGAAATAGAGAATGGCGAGATTGTATTGGGCCAGGTCCAGGCCGGCTTCGGCCGCCACCGTGAATTCCTTCAGCGCTGTGGCGTAGTCGCCGGCGGCTGCGGCTTCGACGCCGTCTTCATAGTCAGCCTGCAGGGAGGGGCAGGAGAGTGCTGCACACAGCAGCACAGCCGTGTACAGAGGGTGTTTCATGGCGTTCCCGGGTTGGCGACGGCGTTGTCGTCATTGCCGGCCCTGGCTGCCAGCGTGGCGTTGAATTCCTGAATCCACTCAGTGGCCAGACGCTGCGCTTCGATGATGTCCGCATCCATCATCATTTCCTGATAAAGCACCAGGTTGGCGGCGGCTGCGCGGTGTCCGCCCGAGGCCGCCAGCGTGAACCACATATGGGCCATCACCGGGTCCTTGGGCACGCCCCTGCCGTTGGCATAGAGCGTCGCAAGTGTGAACTGGGCGGGGGCGTCGCCGAGATTGGCTGCGCTGAGAAACCAGCGCAGCGCCTCGTTCATGTCGGCCAGCACGCCAGTGCCCTGCATGTACATCACGCCAAGATTGTACTGGGCGTTGTTGTTGCCCTGTTCGGCGGCCAGGCGGAACCAGCGGGCGGCTTCGAATTCGTCGGCGATCATGCCGGTACCATAGAGATAGCGGTTGCCCAGATCGAACTGCGCGGCACTGTCGCCGGCCTGGGCTGAAGCCTGCAGCGTGGCAAGGTCAGGTTCGGCGGCTTGCTGGGCCTGCGTCAGCCCCGGCAGCAGCGCGATGAAGACCAGCAGCCATGCGCCCTGCAATGCGCCCCTCATGGGCGACGGCTCGCGCGCTGTTCAGTCACCCAGCGGATGGCCGACTGCTCGGCAGTAGTGATGTCTTCCGGTTTCATGTAGCCCCGCAGGGTGGCGATGACATTGGTGGCCTCCTGATCGCCGTTGCTGTTGGCGATCTTGAACCACATGTAGGCCGACACGAGATCCTGCTCATCCATGCCCAGCCCGTTCAGGAAGAGACGGCCCAGAAACGCCTGAGCAGGCACATCGCCACGCTCGGCCGCCAGCGTGAACCACTCGCGAGCCTTCACATAATCGCGCTCGACGCCCTGGCCGGACGCATAGGCAATGCCCACGCGTGCCTGAGCCGGGGCAATGCCCTGCTCCCCGGCGCGCACGAACCATTGGAAGGCCTGAACCGGGTCAGGCATGACGCCCACGCCGTCCTGAAACATGATGCCCAGGTTGTACTGCGCATCGGCTTTGCCGCCTTGCGCCGCCGCCAGGAACCATTTGTGCGCTTCGGTGGCGTCGGGCGGGGTGCCGTAGCCATTGGCATGCATGATGCCGAGATTGTATTGGGAATCGCGATGGCCCTGCGCCGCGGCCTTGCCATACCACTGGATGGCCTGGCCATAGTCTTCGGCCTTGCCCTGTCCGTAGAAGTTCATGGTGGCCACGGCATACTGCGCGGCAGCGTCGCCCTGATTCGCCGCGAGCTCATACCAGCGATAGGCTTCGGCATAGTCCTGCGCGACGCCCAGCGCGTTGTCATACAGGCTGCCCATGTAGAACTGCGAGCGGATATCGCCCTGCTCGGCCTCGGCCCGGAATTCCGTCAGCGCTTTTGCATAGTCCTGCGCTTCAAAGGCTGCAAGTCCCGCCTCAAAGTCGGCGCGGGCCGAAAGTGTGAGACTGCCACCAAGGACCAGCAGGGAAATTGAGAGTGTGAATTTTTTCATTGTTTGTGGATCCACCGCGTGCACCATGACCGTTGCTACCGTTGCCGATCTTCAGACCGGAAAGTGTCGCGATCTTATCACGCGTCTTTGAGATACCAGAAACAGGGAATGAATTGCTTGAAAAAAGCGCTTTGCAAAAGCGCCGTTTTCGAGTTAAATACGCACCTCTCAAAGCGCCCGTAGCTCAGCTGGATAGAGTACTTGGCTACGAACTAAGGGGTCGCATGTTCGAATCATGCCGGGCGCACCATACAGTGAGAAGAAAAAGGTCTGCGAAAGCAGGCCTTTTTTTTTGGCTGCATGGTGCGCCCGGCTGCGAGGCGAACATGTGTTCGACCGGACGCCACGCGTCCGGGACAGCCGCAGGCTGCCCGCAGGGTGAGGCCTTTGGCTGCGCCAAAGGACGAATCAATCATGCCAGCGCTGCAGCCGGCACAGAGTCGGGAATGGTGCAGAAAGGTCTGCGAAAGCAGGCCTTTCATATCTGTGTGGCGCTATTGCCCGGGCTTGGGATACTCCGTCCCACTGACCACGTCCGTCAGTGCCACCCGTGACCAGTCGAAGTCGGGCACCTCTCTGATCTTTCTTCCCAGAAATTCACTGTGACAGTACAGACCCGTCACCGGCTTGTTCCGCAGATAGGCATCCGCCTGCGACGAGAACCTGCCAACAATCGGGTTCGACATGCCTGCGTCCAGACATTCAAATCCAAGCGCTTCAGAAAAAAGCACTCTCAAGGCCTGATCACTGAACTGAAAGAAATGCCACGGCCTTTCGTGGGATGAATACGAGAAATGCGTTTCCACAAACACCAGCCCGCCTACCTTGAGCAGCCTGGCTATTTCCACCGCCACCAGCCATGGCATGGCGAAGTGCTCGAAGCAGGCGCTTGTGTAGATCAGATCGAATTTTTCGTCTTCTGCGAAATAGCTCGACAGCTTGTGCGCGTCGCCGACCACATCGACATTGTTGCCCGCGTAATAGTCGAAGCCCACATAAGTTGCGTTGGCGAAAGCCTTGCGGGCATGGGAAGAAGCCGTCACCTCGCGGCTGCCAATTTCCAGTATCCGCATGTCTGACTTGTTGGCTGCGCCATACAGATATTGTTGCCATTGCTGATGGCCCACCTTCGTGGGCGAGGGAACATCTGGCGCCAGAAAACTGCCGTCAAACCTGGATTCCAGCAGCAGCGGAATCTGTCGCAGTGCCAGCAGTGTCTTCTTCAGTATCTTGTTCATTGTGCGTCCCTGTCCTGCGGCTGGGGGTATGGTCAGTGCGCAGACTGTTCATGTTGCGCTGCAGTATTTCAGTCAATGCGGGGAATGCCAAGGGCACCTGGTTTACCGAATTGGTGGCTGGGTACTGTGCAGGCGAGCGCGCGCTATGTTCGAAAACGTGCATTTATCCCCGAATCGGCGCAAAATCCGCGCCCAGCAAACACGTTCATGGTCTTATTGACTTACTGCATAGAGGGTTACGTCACACTATGTCTCGCATTCGTCTGGTTTCTGCACTGGCAGTCATTCTGCTTCCTCTCGTTTTCATCACGCAGTCCAGCGCCCAGGTTTTTCCCCGTGGCAATGGCATTTCCCTGACGGGTATTCGCAATTTCGATGTCTATGTCGATGTCAGTCAGTGGACGGACATGACGCAGGAGCGCGGCGAATTCCGCATGAATACGCAAGCCGTATTTGAAGAAGCGCTGCAGGAAGCAGGGGTCAGTCTGCGTCCTGCCGTGCGTGAATACCTGATCTGCAAGGTGCAGGCCACCGGCTCCGGGCGCAATGTGGCCTATGCCGCCACCCTGCAATTCTGGGAGATCGATTCCATCGACCTCAATCGCCTGTTGTGGGAGCGCGGCAATGTGGCCGTGGTGTCGCAGGGCGATTTCAGCGAAGAACGTATTGCCGCCGAGTGTGCCCAGTATTTCGTAGATGAATGGCGCATTCACAACCCGACTTGACGTCGGGCTGCAAGTGCCGATCAACCCCTCTGATTACTGCCCCGGACTGTAAGTCCGGGATGCCCGTGCCTCCACATCTTCCCGATAAAATGCGACATCCTTGAACTCTCGGTCGATATAGCGTTGTGCCTGATCGTCAAAGTGGGGGGATTCCGGGTTGGCGTTCTGTCCGCCCGCCAGCATGCTCTTCGCGCGCACCCGCTCACCAAACTCCACCACTGCCACAAAACTGTTGCCGCTGTTGCCGTAGATGCGATTGGTGCCTGGAAACGCGCGGGCGCCGAAGGACGCCAGAGCGCCCCAGCGTGACGAGGCCATGCCCACGGGCAGGCTGGGTGCCGCGTCGTCATAGACATGATCGATATCTCCCGTCAGCCGCTGATAGCGATTGATCTCGCCCCAGGGCGTGTTCCAGCTGCCGAAGGCGCTGTCGAGCTGCGCGATTGTTTCACTGAATACACGCAGACGTTCGGCCGGATCGCTGTCGGTGCCCAGCCAGTTGATCTGGTCCATCTGCACGAGCCCGGCGGGTGTCGGAATCTTCTGCGCTGTATCCATGCCGTAGAAGTGCGCCAGCGTCATGCCCACTGACTCTGCGCTGACCCGTCTGTCCCACTGCCGCAACACCTCGATGGGCGCCGCCAGCGCAGGCCAGTCGGCAGCCGCTGCGTCCCATGCGGATACCAGGCCGGGGATCAGTTGCTCGAAGCCGGGCAGGTACGGGTCATAGGCCAGCTCGATCAGAGAATCGAGTGTGAGCTGTGACGCCTCATCCAGCAGTGGCATGGCGTGCAAGGCACGGAAGTTCTGCGCGTCAGGCGCCATGTAGGCGGGGTAGTCCTCTGCCCGCGGACTGAACTCCCCGGCGGCAGTGAAGGGTGTGGAATTGGTGTTCTGTATCCAGCCGTTGGGAGGATTCAGCAGGGTAATGGTCTCGTCCACCGGATGCACGTCCTGCCAGTCGGTGGCCGGGTTGCTGCCATCCACGGGTTGTGAATAGTCGAACTGTGGATCGCGCCGGGGCATGAAGTTCCCGTGGAAATAGGCGATGTTGCCCTCAGCATCGGCGAACACGGTGTTGTTGGACGAGTTGGTGCGGATATCCATCATCTCGAGGAACGCCGTGTAATTGGCCGTCTTCATGCGCAGATAGGATTGCCGCAGAGCATCTACGGTGTTCCAGTTGATGCGCGTGACAACCCACTGCTCTTCCAGCAGATGCGTGACCGGCCCGTGATGGGTGCGGTACACCGGGAAACTGCGTTCCACAAGGGCATCGCCCTCACGCACTTTCAGAGTGACCTGTGCCACATCCAGTGCGCGCAATTCCTCGCCGTAGCGATACTTCAATTCGCCATTGTCGCGAACGACATCCTCCACGAACTCGTCAATGAAGTCCGCCGCTGTTGTGGTGTGCATCCAGCCCGTTGTTTCATTGAAACCCTGATAGATGAAGAACTGACCCCATGTCACGGCGCCGTAGGCATTCAAGCCTTCCTCACTCACGACATGGGCTTCGCCGCGAAAGAAGAAACTGGTGTGCGGATTGATCAGCAGCATGGCATCGCCCGAGGCCGTGCGCTCACCGCTGATGGCAAAGCCATTGGAGCCTGCGGGCTCTTCGAAGATGGTGCTGGCCAGGTCATTGCGTTCCGCCTGCAAGGCCTCCAGCGTGCCGGCATTCAGCGCGGCGGCGCTTTGCGTGGCATCCGGCACCCTGGTCTCGATAGCCTCTGCATCGGAATAGAACGCTTCGATACCGCGCAGGGGAATCTGTTCGATGTCGCCGCCGATGGAGCCTTCGAAGAAAAAGAAAGGCATCCACGGCTCGAAGCGTGTGAGCAGGCGCGGCTGCACTTGCGGATTGCTGGCAAGGTAGTAATTGAGGCCATCTGCAAAGGCATCACACAGTGACTGCAACCAGGCTGGAGCTGCGGCATAGGCAGCGCGCGCTTCATCCTCGCTCATATAGAGGCGGGCGCGCAGATCGCTGTACAGTGCCGATTCGCCTTCCACTTCCGCAAGGCGCCCGATGGCCCAGATGTAGTTGCGCTCGACGCGGGCGAAATCATCTTCGGCCTGAGCGTACAGGAGTCCGAATACGGCCTCTGCATCGGTGGGGGCGTAAATGTGCGGCACCCCGTAATCGTCGCGTATGATGGTGATGCGCTCGGCGATGGCCTGCAGGCGTGCGGATTCCGCCGCTGCGGTGTCCACTGCGCTGGCGGGTGCCGGACCGGGCTCAGCAGAGGGCGCGGGGGCAGAGGGAGAACAGGCCAGCAGGCTGCACAACAGAAGGATTGCGAGCAGGGTCTTGCCACAGGGACGAGGTTGCATGAACGAAGGCTCCGGAACGATGAGGTTGTGCCGAGTAAACCCCATCGGCACAGGAAACGGAAGCGTCGCTGCGCACACAAAGATCTGCCGGGATTCTGGCAGCGTAGAAACACGCACACCCTGCACCAAAAGCGGAAGCATGCACACATGAATGCACCACAAACCAGCACACTGCGCATCTACTACGACGGACTCTGCCCCCTTTGCGTGAACGAGATGCGGCATCTGGAGCGACTCGATCGCGCCCGCACACTTGACCTGCAGGACATCAATGCGGCCGATTTCTCCGAGCGCTTCCCGCACATTGACCCTGTGCAGGCCGACCGCATCCTGCACGGAGAACTTGCTGACGGCACGCTGATCTATGGTCTGGATGTCACGGTGCTGGCATGGAAACTCGCCGGACGCGGGCAATGGGTAGCGTTCCTGCGCTGGCCACTGGTGCGACCGGTGGCCGACCGTGTCTATCTGTTCTTTGCCAGACACAGGCACCGCATCTCCGGGTGGTTCGGCCGCCCGCAGACATGCACGGACGATCGCTGCTCCCCACGCTGAAAGAGCGCTCCGAAGAGACTGGCACCAGTATTGCAATTCCACAGCGGAATGCTCCTTTCAAAACCACAGGGGCGCTGCTAGCATTGCCTGGCCCACCTTCTTTCACTCTTTCGGATCTATCGCCATGTCCTTTGCCCATCGTTCGCTTTTCCTTGCCATTCTGGCTGTCGCCGCCTGCAGTCCGGCGGAGCAGACACCTGCGCCTGCTGCTCCCGTTGTTGAAACGGCCGCTGTTGCGGCGCCTGCCGCCGAAACCGAAGAGGCGCTTGTCGAGCGCGCGCGTGGCATCCACGAACGCGTCATCACGCTCGATACCCATGCCGATATCAACACGGTCAATTTCACCGAGACCAACAATTACACGTCCGATCTGGATACCCAGGTGAACCTGCCCAAAATGATTCAGGGTGGGCTGGATGTGGCCTGGTTCATCGTCTACACAGGCCAGGGTCCGCTGACCACGGAAGGCTACGCAGCCGCCGAAGCCAATGCGCTGGACAAGTTCAGTGCCATCCACCGCCTGGCCGAACAATTCGCGCCAGAGACCATCGAGATGGCCTATACCTCCGAGGACGTGCGCCGCATCGACTCCGAAGGCAAGAAGGTGGCGATGATCGGCGTCGAGAACGCCTATCCGATGGGGCTGGATATCGCCAACATCAAACGCTACCAGGAACTGGGCGGACGCTACGTGTCCCTTGCACACAACGGCCACAGCCAGTTTGCCGATTCCAACACGGGCGAAGCTGACGGCGTGTGGCTGCACAACGGGCTGAGCGATCTGGGCCGTCAGGCCGTGGCGGAGCTGAACAAATGGGGCGTGATGGTGGATTTATCCCACCCCTCCAAGACGTCCAACATGCAGACCATTGCACTCTCGCGTGCACCGGTCATCGCCTCGCACTCCTCTGCCCGCGCGCTCAATGACGTCAGCCGCAATCTGGATGACGAAGAATTGCTGGCCATCCGTGACAATGGCGGCGTGGTGCAGGCCACGGCGTTTGCCGCCTATCTGAATTCCGCCAAGAACACCGCCCACCAGACGGCCCTGAATGCTCTGCGTGCGAGCGTAGCCGCCGATCTGGGCTACACGATTCTGCCCGGCGCAGAAGTGCGTGCACTGAGTGCGGAAGAGCGCACAGCCTACAGTGCGCGCATGGCGGAAGTGGAAGCGCTGGTGGCGCCGCGCAAGGCCGCTGAAGTCGATGCCGTGGCCCCGCCGGTGGATGTGGCCGATTTCATCAACCACGTGGACTACATGGTCGAGCTCATTGGCATCGAGCACGTGGGCCTGAGTTCCGACTTCGATGGCGGTGGCGGAATTTCTGGCTGGAACGATGCGTCGGAAACCTTCAATGTCACGCTGGAACTGGTGCGTCGTGGCTACACCGAAGAGCAGATCGCACTGCTGTGGGGTGGCAACCTGTTGCGAGTGCTGGATGAAGTGCAGAAGATTGCGCTGGAGATTCAGGCAGAAGCCTGATTGCTGCGGTAGCGCTTTGTTGCGCTGGTCAAAAAAGGCGATGAGGCTCCATGCCCCATCGCCTTTTTGCGTTTACTGGTCGAGCAGTTCGTAAATGCGGCGGATACCGCGCACGTCTGCGCCAGGCGCACGGATCTGGGCGTAGTTGGCCGAGTGGTTGGTCATGTCAACCTGTGCTGCAGTTTCCTCGGCGGTCAGTCCTGTCGCTTTCAGCGCGGCCGTCTTGGTCCACAGGTCTGTGAGGTAGGCCTGGAAATTGTTGATCACCTGCCTGTCCTGGAAAGGTGCGCCATGGCCCGGCAATATCACGTCGAATTCCAGAGCCTTCAATGCCTCCAGCGTGTCGACCCACTCCAGCGGGAAACTGTCGCCCAGATAGGAAGTAGACGGCAGCATCATGTCGCCGGTGAAAGCCATGCGTTCCTGGGGCAGATAGACCACCACGTCGCCGGCCGTGTGCGCGCGGCCCAGATGCAGCAACTGGATCTCGCGGTCAGTCTTGCCTTCACCCATTTCCTGATACAGCGTCATCTTTTCTTCCAGCGTGATGTTCGGCGGCGTGGGGATGATTTCCTGCAGCGAAAGCATGTGCGCTTCCTGCGCATTGAGTTGACGCTGCAGCGCAGCGCGGCGCTCGGGGTCCACCGTGTCTGACAGCTGCCGGCGCAGACTTTCCACCAGTTCGGGCACACCTTCCGTGAAACTGATGTGGGTGCTTTCGGTCAGCACATGGCTGCCCATCTCGCCATTGAGCTTGATGCGGGTGTAACTGTGGCCAATGATCTCGACCTGTTCCGGGAACACCTGGTTGCCGTGGGCGTGGTCGAAGTGATAGTGGCTGTTGACCAGATAGCGCACGGGCTTGTCGGTCACTTGCTGCACGGAGCGCAGCAATGCATTGGCGGCATTGGGCGTGACGTGGGAATCCACCAGCAGCACGTCTTCCTCGCCCACCAGCATCAGCGCGTTGCTCATCAGATACACCTCGCCCGTGCCCGTCACCTGATACACGCCATCCGCCATGCGGGTGAAGACGTGAGAGCTGGTCTCGATGACTTCAGGGGGTTCGCCCTGGGCATTCACATAGCCGAACACGGCCATCAGCAGCCCGGAGCCCAGCAGGCCCGCCATGGCGGCATTCAATCGATTCTTCTTGTTGTTCATGGTGATGATCCTGGTCAGAGGGGTCGGAAAAGAAGGGTCCAGCGCATGCTACTTGAATCACCGCAGGGGCGGAAGCCGGCGTGCCGCTGCAAAAATCAGAATCTGCCTTATTGCATTCACTGGTCTGCCACAATTGTCGTGCACAGTAGGCTCCACGATCGAGAGAGCCACAGGAGTATCGGATCATGTCAGCAGTACCGAACGATTTCAGGAACTTCCCAACCGCGTTCTCCCTCGCGGCGGTCAGTTCCAGCGATCCAAGCGTCAGGGAAGGCAAACCGGCCAGAGCGTTGGACCTGCTCTACTCGATCGACCAATTCACCGATGAACTGCAGGGAGATGACGAAGCCCTGCAATTTCTCTGGGGAGATGTTTCCATCGCCGCCAGGCACCCGGCCAGCATTGCTGCCTGAGCATCGCTTCACGCACGACTCCGCGGTAAACGCCCTTGAGACCGGTCACTGATCGACGCAGTGACCGGTCCCGTTTTTTTCCTTTGCTTCAGAGATAGAGCGCTTCCACCCTCTGCACGACAGGGTCTGCCTGCATGCGCGCACGGTGCCCCATGATGCCCGGCAGCAGACGGGTATCCACACCATCCGCCTCCAGCCAGCCGGAGATCGTGTACAGGTACATGTCCGCGACGCTGTAATGCTCCCCCATGACCCACGGGCCCAGCAGCATCGACTGCTCGATCAGCAGCATGCAGTCTGTCATGTTCTGCGGCACCTTCGCCTTCATCGCCTCGATGGCCGCCGGATCGTCAGCCCAGCGAGCCCCGCGCACCCGGTGGGCATGGGCCACATGCACGGTGGAACACAGATAGCTGTTGAAAGCCTGCATCTGTGCCAGCGCAAAGATGTCGTCCAGGGGTGCCAGCGCGGCCTCTGGAAAACGCTGTGCAATGTACAGCAACAGCGCTGGAATCTCGGTGAGGATGCCGCGTTCCGTGACCAGTGCCGGTACCCGGCCCTTGGGATTGATGGCCAGGAATTCAGGCGAACGCTGTGCCTGGGCGGCAAAGTTCACGGCGACTGCCTGATAGGCGGCACCTGCGTGCTCCAACGCCAGATGGGCAGCGAGCGCGCAGGTTCGCGGAGCGTAGTAATAGGTCAGCATCTCATGTCTCCTGACGGGAATTGTAGGCGCGGTACTTCGCACCCAGCCACAGGGCCAGCAACAGCCATACCGCGGACACCGGCACCATGCTCAGGGCAAGACCCGACACGCCCAGGCCGAGGCTGCCCATCAGCGTGTAGGACCAGGCACCGACCTGATCCCCCACCCGGTACACGAAGGTGTCATTGAAATTCTTGGCCTTGTACTTCTCGGTGCGGGGCAGGACGGTATACAGCACTTCCCGCGACGGCCGCTGGATGGCGAAATTGCCCGCCCTGCGCACGATCTGGAACACCAGCACCACGGCCAGCGCCGGCGCCACGCCCACAAGGCCGAACCCGATCAGGCTCAGCAGCGGCAGGAAGGCCAGACTCAGGCCCACGCCCAGCCAGCGCAGAATGCGCCCGGTCAGGAACAACTGCGT
>CAYWMC010000036.1:0-9180 GCA_964459345.1 uncultured Klebsiella sp.
CAGGTCAGAGCAGTCCGGCCAGCGCCACCAGGGCGCGCTCCGTGCGGGCGTCCCAGTGCACGGCGCAATTCAGGCGCAGGCAGTGCGTGTACTTGCCGGACGCCGAGAACAGCGCACCAGGCGCAAAGCTGATGCCGATGGCCAGGGCCTGCTCCATCAGTGCCGTGGTGTCTACCGCGCCAGGCAGTTCCACCCACAGCACAAAGCCACCCGCAGGGCGTGACACGCGCGTCTGCGGCGGAAACAATTGCGTGACCCGGTCCGTCATGCGGGCCACTGCCATGGCGAGCTGCGCACACACCTTGCGCAGGTAGCGATCGTAGTGCCCGTTCTGCAGGTAGTGCGCCAGCGCCAGTTGCGACGGAGTCGAGACCGCCACGGTATTCATGTATTGCAGGTAGTCGGCGCGGGCGCGGTCATTCTCCCTGACGTTGCCGGGCACCAGCCAGCCGACCCGCAGCCCCGCCGACAGCGTCTTCGAGGTGGAGCCGCAGTAATAGACCAGGCCATCCAGATCCCAGGACTTGATCGGGCGCGGACGCGGCCCTGACAAGGGCAGGTCACCGTAGATGTCGTCCTCCACCAGCGGCACCCGGTAGCGGGTGAGCAGACGCAGCACATCCTGCTTGCGCTGGTCGGACAGGCACACGCCCAGCGGGTTGGAGAAGTTCGGAATCAGCACACAGGCCGCGATGGGCCAGCGCTCCAGGGCCTGCTCCAGCGCGTCCAGGGAGACACCCGTGACCGGGTCGGTGGGAATCTCCAGCGCCTTGAGGCCCAGCGACTCGATCACCTGCAGCAATCCGTAATAGGTGGGCGACTCCAGGGCCACCGTGTCGCCCGGGCGTGTCAGCAACTTGAGCGCGATGCTGATGGATTCCTGGCAGCTGTTGGTGATGAGGACATCGGCTGGCAGCACGGCACACTGCAGGCCCGCCAGGCGCCGGGCGATCTGCGTCCGCAGCTCCAGCGCCCCCGGCGGAAATTCATAGCCCACGCAGCGCCGGCGCTGTTCGCGCAGCACTGTGCGAAAGGCGCGTTCAATGGCGGCCGTCGGCATCAGCTCCGGATTGGGCACGGCCGCACCCAGATTGACGATGGCGGGGTTGTTCACCGCCTGCACCAGGCGCAGTACCCGTTCCTGGCCGGTGACCTCACGGGGCGCACGACTGACCAGGCTCAGGCGCGGCGGTTCCCGCAGCGCCGGCAGCTGGCGTACGTAGAAGCCGGAGCGCGGGCGCGCCTCCAGAACACCGCGTTTTTCCAGTTCCTGACAGGCATTCACCGCTGTCGAGACACTGACGCCGTGCTGCTCGCTCAGACGCCGCACGCCGGGCAAGGCGCTGCCAACCGGGTAGATCTGGTCACGGATGAGGGTGTGCAGGCGTTCGGCAAGTTGCTGGTAGATCATGGGCGGGGCTCCGGGTGTTTGCATCTGTACTGCCACAATTGCAGAAATGTGACTCTGTACTGCCCGGGATTGTGCCTTCAGGATAGGCGCCATTCAAGGAGTCCTTCATGTCTGTCGAACAACTGATCCCCGTTGCCCTTTTCGTGATTGCCATGGTGGGTACGCCAGGGCCCAACAACCTGATGCTGCTGACGGCTGGCGCGAACTTCGGCTTCCGGCGTTCTCTTCCGCATATCCTGGGCATCACGGCGGGCTGTCAGGTATTGCTGCTGGCCATCGCGCTGGGGCTCGGTCAGCTGTTCAGCACCTGGCCAGTCAGCATTGTCGTGCTCAAGCTGGCGGGCAGTGCCTTTCTGATCTACATGGCGGCGCAACTGCTGCGGCCACGGGTGGCAGCGCTGGGGGATGCAGGCGAGGTCAGGCCGCTGAGTTTCCTGCAGGCGGCGCTGTTCCAGTGGGTCAATCCGAAGGCGTGGCTGATGCTGATCACCGGGCTGGCCACCTATGTGAACCCTGCGCAGATGCTGATCAGCACGCTTCTCATCGGTGTGACCTTCGCGGTGGTGGGCTTGCCGCTGACCTGTTTGTGGAATGTGGGCGGCGTGGCACTCAAGGACTGGCTGCAGCATGGCCGCCGTCTGGTGCTGTTCAACCGGGTGATGGCGGCGCTGCTGCTGGTGTCGCTGGTGCCGCTGCTGGTGTGACCCGGGACTGTATCTGTGGGAGCGGGCCCTGCCCGCGAACTGTTCGCGGGCAGGGCCCGCTCCCACAGGGCTGGCTCCCACAGGGCCCGCTCCCTCAGAATTTCAGAACCACAGGCGCAGCCCGAGCACCACCCGGGTGTCGCGCGGGCGTTCGCCCTGCTGGCGGGTGAAGCGGGCGGTGTCGCCGAACTGCCGTTCATGCTCCACGCCCAGGTAGGGAGCAAACTGCGGCGTGAATTCGTGGCGCAGGCGCAGGCCCACGTTCACCTCTGCCAGGCCCCGGCCTTCGTGTTCCTTCCTCAGCGTGCGGCCGTGGAACGTCAGTTCTGCCATAGGCTGCAGAATCAGTTTCTGCGTCAGGCGCAGATCGTATTCGCTCTCCAGCGTCAGGGCGCTCTGGCCGGACTCGCCCAGCAGCAGGCGCGCATCCACCTCGAACCAGTAAGGCGCCAGGCCACGCACCCCGGCACTCAGCCAGGGTCGCGTCGAGTCGCCTGTGTCAATCTGAACACCCGCCACCGCATCCCAGTAGCTGCTCAGGGCTCGGGAGGCCAGCAGTGCAGTGCTGGACTCCAGCGAGTCGCCTTCCGGCAGCTCCCCTTCGGAGAGCAGCCACCAGCGCCGGAAGTCGCGCCCGTACCAGGCGTCGATGGCGTAGTGCATGGCGCGTCCTGCCGGGGTGTCCAGGGTTTCCAGCCGGTCGATCAGCAGGCCGCCACTGTAGACATGGGTGCCCATGTGCGCGGCATGGCCGCCGGGCAGGGCGTAGGCGCCGGAACCCACCACATAGCCGTTGGCATAGGCATGCGGGTCGCGGACACCGTCGGGCAGGGTGCTGACCGGGGAAGGGGCAGGCGTGGCCGGCATCTGATGCTGGGAGTGGTCTACGGCGGGCGCTGCCGGCATCACATGGCCGGCGTGCGGGTCTGCCGGTGCGGCATCCTGCGCCTGGGCCGGGGCGCACAGCGCAAGGGCCAGCAGGGGCAGCCACGAAAGTGTCTTCATCATGCGGTCACCACCACTTCGCGGAACATGCCCGCGTCCATGTGGAACATGATGTGGCAGTGCCAGGCCCAGCGGCCCAGCGCTTCGGGTGTGGTGAGAAAGCTGAGGCGTTGCGCCGGGTGCATCAGCACCGTGTGGCGCCGGGTCAGGAACTCCCCCTCGGGAGTTTCCAGATCGCTCCACATGCCGTGCAGGTGCATGGGATGGCTCATCATGGTGTCGTTGTGCAGAATCACCCGCACGCGCTCGCCGGCGCGCATGTGCACGGGCGAGCTGTCGCCGAAGGCCAGGCCGTCGATGGACCAGGTATAGCGTTCCATGTTGCCGGTCAGATGCAGTTCGATCTCGCGTTCCGGCGCCCGGGTCTCGAAGGGGCCGCGCAGGGCGCGCACATCCAGAGGTGTCAGCACCCGCCGGCCATTGCCCCGCAGGCCCACGCCAGGGTCATCGAGGGACGTGCGCGGCATGTCCACCCGCATGTCCACGCCGGGGCCGAACTCACTGCTGGCGTGACGGACCTGTTGCGACGGCACGGCCAGGGGCGAAGCTGCTGCCATGTGCGCGCTGTGGTCGACGACAGGTGTCGTGCCGCCCGTGTGGGCGCTGTGGTCCACGGCTGCGCCGGCAGTGCCAGCGCCATGGCTGGAGTGGTCCATGGCCCCCATCATGTCGCCCATCTCGAGCCACTGCAGCGGGTCAGGCTCCGGCACCGGGGCGCGCAACCCGGGCTCACGGGCCAGAAAGCCACAGGCGTAACCACTGCGGTCGATGGACTGCGCGAAGATCGTGCAGGCGTCCTGCGTGGGCTCGACGATCACGTCATAGGTCTCGCCAGGCCCGAAGCGAAACTCCTCGAACACCACGGGCTGCACATCGATGCCGTCGGCCTGCACCAGGGTCATGCTCACGCCGGGAATCCGCACGTCATACAAGGAATTGCCGGCCGCGTTGATGAAGCGCAGACGCACGCGCTCGCCGGCGGAGAACAGGCCCGTCCAGGGCTGGGCCGGCGTGTTGCCGTTCAGCAGAAAGTGCAGCACGGCGCCGGAGACATCCGCCAGATCGGTGGGGTTCATGCGCATCTGCTGCCACATGGACCGCTCGGCTACTGCAGCATCCAGCCCGCTGGCACGCACATCCCGCAGAAAGTCGGCGAAGGTGGGCTTGCGGGTGTTGTAGACATCGCTGCGCTGCTTGAGCGTGCGGAAGACCTCCATCATCGACGTGTCGGACCAGTCCGACAGCTGCACCACATAGTCGCGGTCGGCCTGAATGTGCTCGCCGTCGCGCGGTTCGATGATCAGCGCGCCGTACATGCCGGTGACCTTCTGATCCCCCGTGTGGGAGTGGTACCAGTAGGTGCCGCTCTGCTGCACGGTGAACTGGTAGGTGAACGTGGTGCCGGGGGCGATGCCCTGGAAACTCAGGCCGGGGACGCCATCCATCTCGAAGGGCAGGATGATGCCGTGCCAGTGAATCGAGGTGTCTTCCTTCAGGTGATTGGTGACGCGGATGGTCACGGTGTCGCCCTCGCGCCAGACCAGGGTCGGCGCGGGAAACGAGCCATTGATGGTGGTGGCCCTGCGGGTGACGCCGGTCAGGTTGATGGCCTGTTCTTCCACGACCAGATCGAACTGCGTGCCGCGCAGCACGGCGGGGGCTGGCAGCGGGGCGGCAGCGGCGAGCGTCAGGCGTGGAGCGGCGGCCAGCAACAGGCCGCCGGCGGCGAGACTCTGCACGAACGCTCTGCGCGACAGCCTGGCAACGTGCGGCTGCCCAGTGACGGGCATGGGTGACTGGCGGGCTTTCGACAACGGCACTTCTCCCTGCGGAAACTGAAGTTGATTACAAATTGAGCAGACCGGCCCAAGGTACTCCGGCTTGCAGCGCGTGGCCAGCGTGGCCGGTTGCGCATTGCAGTGCCGCAGAGTAGGGTTGGCGCCTCAGCAACGGTTCGCAAGCCCCGCCATGACAGCCATCTCCGCCACCAGCATCTGGAAGAACCGCAATTTCGTCATCCTGATCTTCACCGGCTTCCTGCTGAGCTTCGGCGGCCGCGTGTATGAACTCGCGCTGCCGCTGATCATCTACGAACTCACCCAGTCCTCCGTGGCCATGGGCAGCATGCGGGCGCTGCAGTTTCTGCCCATTCTGCTCTTCGGACTGTTCATCGGCGTGTTCGTCGACCGGGCCGACAAGAAGCGCTGGATGCTCTGGTCCGTGGCGCTGCAGATGCTGCTGCTGTTTGTGCTGTTCGCCTATTCCCAGCTGCAGACCCCTTCGCACCTGGTGTTCTATGGCGGCGGATTCTGCCTGATGATGCTCAGCTATGGCTACATCAATGCCCGCATCAGCAGCGTCAAGTGGGCCTTGCCCACGGCCATGATGACCTCGGCCAACGCCAAGTTCACTTTCATCCAGACCCTGATGCAGGTCATGGGGCCGGCCATTTCCGGCGCCATCCTGTTCCTGTCGAGCCTGTACTACGGCCTGCTGATCACGGCCTTCATGTATCTGTGTGCCCTGTTGGTGCTGCCCCGGCTGGAGCTGCACGAGGTCTCGCAGCGCGAGCGTCCCCGCCGGTTCTGGCTCGAGTTGCGCGAGGGCTGGCACGCCTTGCGGCAGAACCGACCGCTGTGGGCGCTGACCTGGTTTGTGTCCTTCTTCAATGCCACGGCCATCAGCTTCGAGCTGATGGTGATCTTCTTCGTGAAGGACGAGCTGCAGTGGAGCACCGCGCAGGTGGGCATCGTGCTGTCCTGTGCGGGCATCGGAGGCCTGGTGGGCAGCGTGTGCGCCGAGCGCCTGCGGGCCGCCATCGGGCTGGGCACCTGCCTGGCCGTGAGCCTGGTGGTGCTGGCGCTGACCTATTCGCTGACGGGATTCTCCACAGCCGCATGGACGGTGGGTGTGGCGATGTTCAGCTGCGGCTTCATGACTACCCTGCAGAACATCTGCATCTGGGCCTACCGGCACGAGACCACGGCGGCGCCGCTGATGGGGCGCGTCAGTGGCATGACCGGATCAATCTTCAAGATTGGGGTGCCCCTGGCCCTGCTGGGCTCGGGCGTGCTGGCAGACCTGGCAGGGGCCCGGGCGGTGTTCGTGGTGTGCGGGGTCGTGCAGATGGGCGTCTTCTTCGCGTTCTACAAGAGCGTGGTGCTGCGCGAGAGATGAGGCGCATGGCCCCATCTCCCGCACGGCCTCAGAACGTGCCGTTGATCTTCAGCGACAGCACGCGGCCGGAGCCGCCGCACTGGTCTTCGATCTCTTCCAGCACGTTGTTGCTGATGCGGCCCACGAAGCGCTGCCGCTCGCGGCACTGCAGGTTGTCGGTGGCATTGCGTACATCGAAGCGGAATGTGGTATTGCCGAATGCGACATATTCCACGAAGGCCATGACCATCGGGTCGCCGGATGTCAGCTCGATGTCTTCCAGGTCATAACGCTTGATGTTGCCGTCGAAGCGGTTGTTCCAGCTCAGGCCGTAGTTCATCTTCCACTGCGGCAGGTCGTGACGGAAGCCCAGTTCAAGACGGCCGCGTTCGTAGTCGGTGAAGCGGCGGGTGATGCCCAGGAACGGGTCCTCGATGTCAGAATCGCGCACGGTGAAGTTTGCAGTGACCAGCAGGTTCGGCATGTCGATCGCTTTCATGCGGACACTGGAGCGCAGAATCAGCTGCCACATGTCGCCGGTGCCGATGTTGCCATTGGCCGAGGCCAGCGCCGTGGGCGTAGACACGTCGATGCGCTCGATCTTGTCGTAGTGACGCATGAAGTTGATGCGGGCACTGACAACACCGACGTCATCGGGCAGACGGTACTGGGCATCGAAGTCGGCATTGATATAGGTCTCCGGCGTCAGGCCGGCATTGCCAGCCTGGGTGCTGGTGTCGTTGTCGTCATTGTCGCTGGCGGCCACGAAATCCGAGAAGCTCAGCTGTCGCACATCGAACTCGACCATGCCGCGCAGTTGGAAAACCGGTGTCACGTCGAAGCGGTAGTCCAGCTTCGGCTTCCAGAAATCGAAGTCACGGGAATTGGAGACGTCGCCGCTCTGGGACAGTTCCGATGTCTCATAGACCAGTGAACTTTCCAGGGACATGCGCGAATTGATCTGCCAGTTGTGGATGGCGAAGGGCTCGTACCGAATTTCCTCCACGCGGGTATTGGAATTGGCCACCTTCTGCGGCACCAGTCCGCCGTAGGCCGCAGAGGGTACGCCCGTGGTCAGGCTGCCAAGACGCAGTTTCGAGTCCAGAATGGTCTGCGCGCGCTCCAGGCCGAACTCGATGTCCTGGCCGCCGGCCAGCGATGAGGAGTAGGAGCTGCGCACGATACGTTCCTGGGCGACGCTGCCGCTGTCCAGAAACAGGTTCTTGGTCTCGCTGCCATCGGCGTTGATACGGTAGCGCTCGCGCACCGTGCCCTGGTCGCGCTCGTTGGTAATGAACAGCACCTTGAAACGATCGCCGTCACTGCGCAGCAGCTCATAGTCGCCGCCGACTTCCCAGTTCTGGTTCTCGCCAGGGGTTTCTTCCCGCTCATAGCTCAGCGTGTTGGGGGAGACGCGCAGATTCGTGGTGACGCGCTCCAGCTCTGTGTCGGCGTCATTGATGCCATACAGCGCATTCAGACGGACACTGCTGGAGGCGCTCAGGTCATAGCCCAGGTTGGTGGTGTACTGGTACGAGGTCTGTTCGCGGATGCGGTCCTCGCGGATCTTGTCATTGGGCGTGAAGTTGCCAAGGATGCTGTTCTCCTTGCTGATGTAGTGGTCGTAGCGCGGCTCGGCCTGGGCGGCGAACAGGTAGTTCAGCGCGCCCGTCTGCCCGCTGATGGACAGGGAGCCACCGGGCTGCGTCTCGTGATCGGCGTAGCGGTCGACATTGGCTTCGTAGGAAATGCTGGTGTTGGACAGTTCTTCAAACAGGATCACGTTGATGACCTGCGCGCCGCCGCGCACATCCAGCGCGCCACTGGTGCCACGTATCAGCTCGATGCGGTCCACCTGCGAGGCATTGATGCGGGTGAGCATGGCGTTGGTGTCGTTGTTCTTGCCGGCAGTGCGCTTGCCATTGATCAGCACCTGATTGTCGCCGCCACCCCCGCCCAGCCCGCGTCCGCCGGCGCCAGGATTGCCGCCTCCGCCGCCGGGGCCACCGCCCCCGCCGCCGGAGGCATTGCCGGCGCCGGGGATGCGGTCAACCATGTCCTTGGCAGTGATCGGGGCGTATTCAGTGAAGTAGTCGGCAGGGTAGACGATCGTGGTGTCTTCGCCGGCGGGTGCCTGCGCGTAAGTGGCGCTGGAAATGCTCAGCACGAGGGCCAGTGCTGAGAGCGTTGTCAGTGTGCGGTGCGCGTGTCGTGTCATCGTAGAAAGCCCATACGGTTAAAAACCGTTGAGTATATAGGGCAAGTTCCGATCAGTTTGTGACTTTTTGTGCGCCCCTCCGTATAGTGCCCTGACAATCACAACATCCTTCCACAGGAGGAGAACGACATGCACAGAATCCTCGGTCTTGCCGCCTTGCTGCTGATCGGGCAGGGAGTCAGCGTTGCGCAGACGCCCGCTGCACCGGCCCTTTTCGTGCCCGCCACCGATATCGCCAGCGTACTGCAACGCGCCCTGGCAGAACGCCCCGGGATGGGCGTCTCGACCATCACCACCACGGACCAGTACCGCATCAATCTGATTACCCGCACCGAGCCTGCTGGCGCCATCGTGCATGTGCCCGGCACAGAACTGCATTTCATTACCGAAGGGGCCGCCACGCTGGTCACTGGAGGGATTGTCGTGCGTCCTGCCGACGGAGCACCGGGCTCGATAGAGGGAGGTCTGGCACAGCGTGTTCAGAAGGGCGATGCGGTACTGATTCCGGAGGGCACGCCGCATCAGTACACAGCGGTGGAAGGCGCGGTGACCTATCTGGAAGTGCGCTTCAATGTACCGGTCGTCTCACAACCCTGAGTGCTAGTCTGCAGTCAGCGGAATGATCAACAGCAGCAACCCGAGTGCCAGCGCCACCGTGAACCAGAGCGCTGCCTCGGGGAGTGGGA
>CAYWMC010000036.1:9280-12895 GCA_964459345.1 uncultured Klebsiella sp.
GCGCCGTCGGGCACGTCCAGAGGGGCGCGCAACAGGGCATCCAGTGCCTGATCCGATGTCTCATTGAGGTTCATGGTTCACTCCTTTTGCAGGCGCCATCAGCGCCGCTCGCAATCTTGGCAGTCCGCGCGCGATGAGCGATTTCACCGTGCCCAGCGGCAGACTGAGGATACTGGCAACGTCGCCGTGAGAATACCCCAGGGTGATGTGCAGGGTGATGGCGGCGGCCTCATCGGGCGTCAGCGACAGCATGGCACGTTCCAGGGCGCGGTGTTCCCTGGCGCTGCGGTGCGCCGCGCTGCCTTCTGACTCTTCTGTCGAACAATCGAGTTCGTACTGCACGGCTGCCGTGTCTTCCCGGCGGCGCTTGCGCATTGCCTGCAGAAAACACCGATAGGCAATGCTGCACAGCCAGGCATTGAACGACCCCTGTTCCCGATAGTCTCCCAGTTTGCGCCAGGCCTGCAGAAAGCAATCCTGCGCCAGGTCGTCTGCCAGCGCATGGTTTCGGCACAGGCGACGCAGGAACCCCCGCACGCGGCCCTGGTGCAGACGCACCAGCGCCCCGAAAGCGTCCAGGTCGCCCTGGCCGGCGCGCTGCAGCAGGAGATGTTCGTCCAGGTCAGACATGGCGCCCGGGGTATTCAGCGCGTCTGCACACCGCTTCAGTCCTGCGCACGCGGCGCATCCTGCCCGGCCATCACCAGAAACGCCACCCCGATCAGGATGGCAGTGCCACCGAACAGGATCGCTTCCATGTAGTTTCCGCCAATCAGCAGGCTGAGGCTCAGGGGAATGCCGACGGCGAGAAAGATCAGCCCTCGACGTTTGTCATTGCGCGGCTTGTCGACGGTCGGGCTGGCGCCCAGCTGCTGCATCAGCGTCAGCAGGTCCAGCTTGACGTCCTGGCCACCCTCCGCGAGCTTCACCAGTGTGTCCAGTTCCTTGATGCGCTGGCGGTGCCGCAAGTACATCGATGTGACGATCGTGGCGCTCGGAAAGAAGATCAGTGCGATCACCACCCAGATTTCATTGCCCATGGTGCAGTCCTCATTGTGAATGTTGAGGGGTAGATGCGCGGAGTCTGCGGTTTGGATGCAGGCTTGGCAAATTTCGCCGCCAACTCGTACGGTTCGCCACGGGCTATTTTCAATCCTCTGTATTGCAAGGATTTTTTTATGGCCCGGGACTTGCTACTCTCCTGCGTTCAGAACAACAACACAGGATCCAAGAGTATTCACATATGGAAATTGCCCGCCCGTCTGCGCCTGCCCTGTCTGTCTCCCGCCTGCGTGCCGGAGGCCTCCTTGCCACTCTGCTTGCCCTCAGCCTGCTGCCCGGGTCTGCCCTGCAGGCACAGCAGGGCGATGACTTCACGATCGGCCGCACCGCCGTGGCGCCTGAGATTGACGGCCGGGTCGATGCTGGCGAGTGGGCGGCCGCCACACGGATAGCGCTGGACATCGAGTTCTCGCCGTCAGAAAACATTCCCGCCGCCGTGCAGACCGAGGCGCTGATCATGGAGGACGGCGAAACGCTCTTCGTCGCCTTCATCGCGCAGGACCCTGACCCGTCGCAGATCCGCGCCTTCTACCGCGACCGCGACCAGATCGGCGGCACAGATTTTGTTGGTGTGGCACTGGACACCTTCAACGACGAGGCACGCAGTTTCGACTTCATCGTCAGCCCGCTGGGCGTGCAGTACGACGCCACCAGTGACGGACTGAACGGCACCGAGGACGATTCCTGGAACGCGCTGTGGGACAGTGCCGGGCAGATTACCGACACCGGCTACATGACCGAAATGGCGATTCCGCTCAAGCAGCTGCGCTTTCGCAGCGGCGCGGGCCTGAAGACCTGGGGCATCCGCTTCATTCGGGACTATCCCCGTGACCGCCGCTACCGTTTCTCCAATGCCGCGCAGGACCTCAACATCTCCTGTCTGATCTGTCAGTTCCCCAAAGCCAGCGGACTGGCGGATGTGCAGCCAGGGCGCAATCTGGAAATCATCCCCACGCTGACGGCCGCCGCGCAGCGCACGCGGCCCAACCCGGCCGTGGACGACTGGAGCGATCTTGACTCGGACACCGATGCCGGCGCCGACCTGCGCTGGGGCATCAACGAAGACAATTACCTGAATGCCACGCTGAATCCGGACTTCTCGCAGGTGGAGGCCGACAGCGCGCAGCTGGAGATCAACAACACCTTCTCGCTGTTCTTCCCCGAGAAACGCACGTTCTTTCTGGACGGTGCGAATTACTTCAACACCACTCTCAACGTGGTGCACACGCGCAACATCGCGGACCCGGATTATGGCGTGAAGCTCACGGGGCGCGCCGGACGTCACTCTTACGGACTTCTGCAGGCCAGCGACACGCAGACAAGCTTCATGATCCCGACCAATGACGCCTCCTCGGTGGCCTCGCTGGGTGGCACCGGCAGTGATGTGTCCGTGCTGCGTTACAGGCAGGATGTGCTCACCAACTCCAGCATTGGCACGGTGGTCACGCACCGCGATGGCGGCGACTACAGCAACACCGTGGCAGGGGTGGACGGGCGCTGGCGGTTGACGGGCAGTGACGTCATCAACGTGCAGTTGCTGAGTTCACAGTCGGAATATCCTCTTGCGGTGCAGACGCGCTATGGTCAGGACGACTCGCTGAGTGACCAGACCATGCTGCTGGAATATCGCCACAATGACCGACGCTGGGATGTCTGGGCCGAGTATGTGGATTTCGGCAAGGACTTCCGCGCCGACATGGGTTTCATCAATCGCGTGGACTACACCCGCAGCACCGTGCGTGCAGGGCACACCTGGCGCTATGAGGCCGGCAGTTTCTTCAACCGCATTCGCGTGGCACTGGACTGGGACAACACCTTCGATCAGGCGGGCCTGGAGCTGGAAGAGGAAGTCGAAGTGTTCCTGGAAATGGATGGCCCGCTGCAGTCGCAGATCAATGGCCTGTTCGGCGGCAGCAAGACCTATTTCAACGGCTTCTATTTCGACGAGCAGTTCAATCAGTTGTCCGTGTCCATGCGCCCCAGCAGCGAGCTGTATGTGCGCATGCTGGTGCGCATCGAGGACATTGTGGATTTTGCCAATACGCGGCTGGGGGATTCGCGCCGCTACACGCCGTCGGTCAACTATCAGTGGGGCCGCCACTTGCAGCTGGATCTGAGCCACACCCACCAGACCTTCGATGTAAAGGGCGGGCGTCTGTTCACCGCGAACCTGACCGAGCTGCGCAGCACCTGGCAGTTCAATGTCCGCAGCTTCCTGCGCCTGATCGTGCAGCACTCGGACACCGAAAGGGACAAGAGTCTGTACATCCGCCCGGTGCAGGCGCGTTCGAAGGAGCTCACCACGCAATTGCTGTACAGCTACAAGCTGAGTGCGCAGACGCTGTTCTTCCTGGGGTATTCCGATGCGGGGTTCCAGAATGACAGTCTCAATTCCATAGAGACGAGTGGCAGGACGCTGTTCGCCAAGTTCAGCTATGCGTGGCAGCCTTAGTTTGTCGTGTCGTGCTGTGTCGGGCGAGGGCAGTGCGCGCGGTTTCCGGTCAGGACACGCCATGAACCCGTCCATGGGGGCTCGGTGGCCGCCATCCAGGC
>CAYWMC010000037.1:0-12849 GCA_964459345.1 uncultured Klebsiella sp.
TCATTGCGCAGCCGGCCATCCACGCCGCCGCTGTTGAGCGAGGCGCCGGTGAGCATGTCGTTGTTGCGCTGGCACAGTGCGGGCAGCGTGCTCAGTTCCGACACCCCCACGCGCTTCTTCCCTTCCACCAGCACGGCCTCGAAGAGCTGATAAGTGGCGGTGATCTCGGGATCACTCAGCGCCAGGGTTTCCCCCAGCAGATAGGCATGCAGATGCTGGATCGTGGCCTTCACCGCGTCCCTGTCCTGTGCACTGGCCAGTTGCGTGGTGACGTCCACTCCGGGGAACAGCCGGCGCTGGGACTTGGGCGCCAGGAAATCATTGGGCACCGCGTAACAGGCCATCTCGTTGGCCATGCGCTCCTGTACGAACACCATCAGGCCGTTCGGATCGCTGAGCCGGTCGGTGATGACGAAGGAATCGATGCCGCCATAGATCTGCTGATAGTACTGCCGGCTGTCCAGCAGGCGTGCGGTGCCCAGCACGTCCTTGCTGGTGGCGTAACTGTTGAGGGTGCCGCGCCACTCGAAGCCGAACAGCGCGTTGAGCTTGCGGTGCAGCATCTCGGGGGTCAGCAGCCGGGCAGCACCGGTGGCGGCATGCACCACGCCCTGGGCCGGATCACTCAGGCCGTCGGCGCGCCAGTAGGGGCTGAGCACGATTTCCTTCACCAGGGTCTTGAGATTGCGGTTGGCCGCCACGTATGTCGCCTGAATCTCGTCCAGATGCGCCGACTCGGCCTGGTACGCCTCGGTCTCGGCGGGGGTGGCATCCGCGCCGGGGGAATCGAGGGGCTCCTGACCCGTCATGCCGGTGTACAGCAGCCGCACGATGGCGGCATCGAAGCGGGCATCCTGCACGATGCGGGCACTCAGCCACTGCAGCGGTTCCTCGCTGGACGTGGCCGGGAACGCCGTGCCGTTGAAGCCGGCCTGAAACATGTCGGTGTACCAGGTGCGGGTACGCGCGAAATTGCCCGCCAGGTTCCAGTTCTTGAACGAGGAGGCCACTGGGTCGAGCAGGCTGTGGCATTTCACGCAGTCGGCATTCTCCAGCGTGGGCGCCGTGCTGCTGATGTCCACCGCCGTGCCGTCGGGGCGTGCCCCGTCCAGCGCCAGGATGTCCACGTCCAGAAACAGGTCATACACCACCCGCGACCTGGCGCGGTTGCGATTGGTGGCGCTGGTGGGGTAGCGGTTGAGAAACATCAGCGAGCTGAGGATGCCGGCGTGGGGCGTGCCGGCCAGCTGCAACGGGCGGAACTCGGTGGCGTCCCACTCGTCCGTGAACACGCTGGTGTCCACGCCATAGCTCTTCGCGGAATAGCCGTTGAGCATCACATAGTTGGCCGTGAGGATCTCGGTCATCGGCTTGTTGTTGCGCACCACGTAATTGATCAGCTCCAGCGGTTCGCGGGCCACGCTGTCGTTGGTGGTGTTGCGCAGCGTCACATAATTGTCGGGGCGGTTGCCCACGCCCGGGTCGTACCAGCGCGAATTGGGGTAGCGGCGCATCAGCTGGATGGCGGCCTCGCCGCCGTTGGGCGACAGATAGCGATTGGTCAGCAGCCAGTCGTTGAATATTTCCGAAAGCCGGTTGTAGAACGCCGGTTCCGTCATCATGCCATCGAGCACTGTGCGCAGGCCGGTCTCGCCCTGGGAGGCCACCAGCGCCTGTTCGCTGGCGCTGGGCAGACGGCTGACCAGTTGCAGGCTGGCGGCGCGCAGTGTGGCTTCCAGGGGCAGCATCTCGATCGCGGCCAGCACCTGGCCGTTGCCGGAGGTCGTCGTGCCATTGAAGACGGCCAGGATGTAGGAGGCAATTTCCGTGGCACAGCTGCCCGTGCAGGCAGCGGCATTGCCCAGGGGCATGGTGCCGGCGATCTTGGCATCGAGACTCGTCAGGCTGCCACAGTTCTTGCAGTTCTTCAGTGTCACACCCACCGCACCGCCCAGGCCGTCGGCGCCATGGCAGCCTGCGCACTGCTGGGTGTAGGCGGCCTGCCCGGGCAGCACGACGTCGGTGGCAGTGAGCAGCTGGAACTGGTCGCCCGGCAGCAGCTGCAGGCTCAGGCCATAGAACGCGGTGCCCGACTTGACGGTGGGAATCTGCAGCAGCCCGGACTGCAGGGCAAACGTGCCCCCTGGCTCCAGGCCACCGGGTGCCGGCACCGCCGAGGCGATGGCGAAACGCATGCTGGCTTCGTCCTGCAACACCAGGCTCAGGGTGATGGACCCGTAGCCCTCCACGTCGATGCGCGGAATCTGCAACACAGGATGCACATAGGTGGGCAGCGAGGCGCCACTGGCGGCGTGGACCGCCGGCGGCAGCGCCAGCCCGGCGAGCAGCAGGACCAGGGTCAAGACTGCAGTCAGGTGGCGGCAGGGCAAGGGCAGATTAGTGTGCATGGTGATGTCTCGTGCTGCATGTCTGCGGGAAGTTGAGACCGGAATGCTCCGGTTGCAGACAGGCTAACGCTGCGAATGCCGAAGCGTTGCCATAGTTTCACAAGACAGCAGGGAAATGCGAGCCGCGTCACAGTGTGGGAGCGGGCATCTGTGGGAGCGGGCCTTGCCCGCGAATGGATGCCATGTGATTCGCTGGCGCCATTCGCGGGCAAGGCCCGCTCCCACATACATCCTCTCCCACATACATCCTCTCCCACATACATCCTTTCCCACACACGGCCACTCCTGCGCCGAGCGGCGCACTCACTGCGGCTGGAAGTTCAGCGGCACCTGCACCTGCTGCGAGAACGAGACCGACTTGGGCGGCGTCACCGGAATGCCCGTGGGGATGCCGCTCACGCTCAGCCGCACCACGCCCTGGATGGTCAGCGTAGCCGTGGCCGGCACATCGCCGGTTTTCGGGTCAATCGGGATAGGCATGTCCAGCGTGCCCCCCGCCGTGCTGCCATCGCTGGAGATTGCCGACCAGTTGCCGGTGAAGCGCAGATTGTTCTGCGCCGTGTTGCCCGTCAGCGAGCCGGAGAAGCGACCACTCGGGTCCACCGTCGCGCTGATGGTGACGGGCGGAATCGTGAAGCCGGGGATCACCACGGGCGGCGTGTACTGCGTGCTGAAGCTGATCGGCGGGTCCATCCGGAACGCGCCTTCCACATCCCCCGTGAGCGTGAAGCTGGCACCGCTTGGCACCATGGTCACCACCATTTCGCCCTCGGTCACGATCGACGACGAGAACGTGTTGCTGTAGTTCAGCGGCGCAATGACCACGGGCACGCTGATGGGCTGTGTCTGCGACAGATTCACCACGAAGCGGCCACCGGGCGGGAACTTGGTGCCACCCTTTACGGACTCCGGCGGCAGCACCACGTCGAACTCCAGATCATAGGCCGTGGCATCCCCCGAGCTGCTGCGTCCGGAGCCGTTGCTGATGCTCGCGCCCCAGGTCAGATTGCCCTTGTCGGTGAAGGTGATGGGCTTGGCGATATTGGTGGTGTTGTCTGTCACCGTGCCGGCCAGATTGCCGCTGACCAGGTCGTAGTCCACGTCGTAGCGGAACGCCATGCCCTGGGCTGCACCCTTGCCGGACACGTGGGCCAGCAGGCGCCCGTCGTCTGCCGTCACGAAATTCACGTCGCCCGAGATGGCCGTGTTGGCACCATTGAGCGGTGTGCGCTGGCCCGTGGCCGCATTGACCACAGTGCCCACCACATTGGCGCCGAATACATTGGCGATGCCGGGGTCCTTGGCCGGCTTCTGCCCGCCCACCGTGGCCGCTGTCACCTGCATGGCGGTGATGGTGTGCGAGCGTTCGAAGGAGCGCACGAGAATCGCCACCGGCCCCTGATACGCGTAGGGCTGGGTGCGTACCTTGCTGCCGTTGAAGTAGAAGTCCAGCACGTCCTGGGCCCAGTCGATGCGGTAGTCCCCGCAGTACTTCCCACTGCTGTTCTGGGTGGCGGCGCTGATGCCCTGCACGTCATTGCGCCCGCCGGTGCTGACGACGGTGTTCAGCCCGGAGTAGTCCCAGCGCATGGTGTAGCCGAATTCCTGGTTGATCGGGTACTGCTTGCTGCCGGTCGCGCCCGTGAACGCGGTGTTGCGGCGCCCGACGAAGATGTTGTTGTAGCCATAGCTGGTGGCGGGGAAGCAGCCGGTCCAGGTGATGGAGAGCGGCGGCGTGAAATCCAGGGCCGTGATGGCCTCGTCATAGTCCACGCCCTGGTCAGTGGTGGCACCAGTACCGAACCAGGCGTTGTAGGGGTTCTGGTCGTGGTCCACATCCTGCTTGTCATAGCCCACGGTGTCGCCCACGGTCAGCGTGCCGCCCTGCACGCCGCCGGTGGCGTAGAAGATCCATTCCGATGGCGCAAGCAGGTTTACCGGTGCCGCCAGCGCCTGTGTGCTCCCCGCCAGTGCTAGCGCGCTCAGCAGCGCCCTGCCCAGCACGCCCGCCCCATTCTGCACCGCTTGTCTCACACCTGCCTTCACCAAGGTTTTCGAAAGCGCCTTGCCCATCTCTCCACCCCTTGCAGCACGCTGCATTGTTGTCATGACTTCACTATGGCAAGTCGTGAGGGTGGTGTCCTGCGCCCACAAGGGCGATCTGAGGCTGGCTTGATGCAGGTCAAAATATGATCAAAATCTGAATCGGCGACCGTCCCGCGCATCGAGATTCAGGGCGCATTGCGCTGCGCCGGTGTGCGCCGGAATGCCGGCGTGGGGGACGGGGCCAGCGCGCGCTGCGCTCGGGCCGCCTGAGCCCACCAGTCCAGCTGACTGAAGCAGCGCCCGAGAAAGCCCTGCCACGCCTGAGCATCCACGCCCTCGGCATAGCCTCCCTCTTCCGTGAACACCTCGTGGGCCCTGGCCAGATGCACCATGGCGGAGACGGGCAGACAGCCCAGTTCCCCCAGATACGCTCGCATGCCCATGGCCGCCCGCGCGCCGCCCCACTGCCCGGCGGAATAGGTGACGATGGCACTGGGCTTGAACGCGAACAGCGAGCTGGCGAAGTGATTGAGCAGGTTCGCCAGGGCGGGGCTCATGGAGTGATTGTATTCGGGCGACACCATCACATAGCCGTCGGCCGCGGCGATCTGCTCCGCCAGGGCCTGCAGCGCCGCGGGCGCCTTGCCCGCCGCGAAGGCGAAGTGCGGCGTGAACACCGGGTCCAGCGGCACGTCCAGTGGGTCGATCAGGGTGACGGTGTGGCCGGCGTCCTGCAGTTGTGCCACGCAGGCCCGGGCGACCCGCAGCCCCAGACGGACAGGCTGGGGCGGTGAGCTGGCGCGGGCGGAGCCGAGGAAGACGAGAAGGTTCAGGGACATGGTGGTGGGTCTCCGTTGTAGTTGCGCTGAAGGTGGATGCTCCCCACTCTGCCCTTTTTGTGGGGGAGCAAGCAATGCGGCAACGCGCTGACTGCGGGAGCGGGCCCTGCCTGCGAATCGTTCGCGGGCAGGGCCCGCTCCCACAGGCTGCCGCTCCCTCATTGCTTGCTCCCCCCTGACCCCCTGAGGTAAGGTCGCCTTCAATCTTCAAGCTGAGTCTCGCCATGCCCCTGTTCACGTTTGCCCCCCGCTTGCTGCGCCGCTACGCCACTGCCCTCGGCCTGTGCAGCCTGCTGAGCACCTCCGCCGCTGCCCAGGAACCCATCCGCATCGCCTTCATCGATCCGCTGTCGGGCACGTTCGCCGCCACCGGCGAGAGTGGCTTCAAGGTGCTGAGTTTCGGGGCCGATTACTTCTTCAACCAGCAGGGCGGAGTGCTGGGAGGCAGGCCGCTGGAGATCGTGCCGCTGGACAACAAGGCCAGCGCCGCCGATTCGCAGTTGCAGCTGCGCCGCGCCATCAGCGAAGGCATCCAGTACGTGGTGTCGGGCCAGAGCTCCGCCGTGGCCAGTGCACTGAGCACCACCATCGAGCGCCACAACCGCCGCAATCCTGAGTCCCAGGTGCTGTTCATCAACTACGCGGCCGTCGATCCGATCCTCACCGGCGCCGACTGCAACTTCTGGCACTTCCGCTTCGACGCCCATGCCGACATGAAGATGGAAGTGATGACCGACCACATCGCCGCCAATCCCGCCATCACGCGCGTGTACGTGATCGGCCAGGACTATTCCTTCGGCAGGGCCGTGGGCGATGCCGCCATCAGCATGCTGGCTGCCAAGCGGCCCGATATCCAGATCGTCGGCAATGAACTGCACCCCATCGGCCAGGTGAAGGACTTCACGCCCTACATCAGCAAGATCGTGTCCTCGGGCGCCAATGCCGTGATTACCGGCAACTGGGGTGCCGACATGGTGGCCCTGGGGCGCGGCATCACGGATGCCGGACTGCAAGTGCCCATCTACACGTTCTACGCCGCCTATGACGGCATCACCGGCACACTGGGCGAGGCCGGCAAGAACCGCATCTTCGTGGTGCACAACGACCACGCCAATCCGTTTCCAAGCGACGTGCGCCGCGATTTCACCCTGGCCTACAAGGCCGCGAACCCTGACAAGGACGTGACACAGGCGCGCCTGGTCAACGCTCTGATGATGCTGGTGGCGGCGATGGAGGCGGCGGGCACCACGAATCCCCTGGACGTGGCGCTGGCGCTGGAAGACCGCCGCATCACCACCATGACGGGCGAGGAGATCTGGATGCGCGCCGATGACCACCAGCTGTTCGCCCCGCTCAATGTCTCGGTGCACACCAACGAGGGCATCGAATTCGACATCGACAACTCCGGCTACGGACTCCTCACGCAGTTCACCGCGCCGCTGCAGGACACCGTCACCGAGTCCAGCTGCCGCATGACGCGCCCCACGCGCTGACGGGCGGGCTGCCATGGCAGAAGTGCTGATCTTCGCAACGCTCAACGGCCTGGTGACGGGCCTGCTGCTGTTCATGCTGGCCAGCGGCCTGACGCTGATCTTCAGCATGATGGGCGTGCTCAATTTCGCCCACGCCAGTTTCTACATGCTGGGCGCCTACTTCGCGTTCTCCATCAGCCAGCAGATCGGCTTCTGGCCTGCGCTGCTGCTGGCGCCCCTGCTGGTGGGCGCGCTCGGGGCACTGGTGGAGCGTTACGGGCTGCGCCATGTGCACAAGTCGGGGCCGGTGGCGGAACTGGTGTTCACCTTCGGGCTGGCCTTCCTGATCGAGGAAGCCGTGCAGCTGTTCTGGGGTCGTGCCACGCAGGACTTCCGCCCGCCCGCCGTGCTCGACTTCGCCCTGTTCACGCTGTTCGGACAAGACTTCCCGGCCTGGAAGGGCTTCATGCTCTGCATCTCGGTCACGATCTTCATCGCCCTGTATTTCGTGCTCAGCCGCACCCGCGTCGGCATCCTGATTCAGGCGGCTATTACCCACCCGCAGACTGTCGCGAATCTGGGCCACAACGTGCCACTGCTGTTCATGGTGGCCTTCGGCGTGGGGTCCGGCCTGGCGGGTCTGGCCGGCGTGATTGCCGGACCGGCGCTGGGCACCTTTCCCGGCATGGCCACCGTGCTGGGCAGCATCGTGTTCGTGATCGTGGTGATCGGCGGGCTGGGCTCGCTGACCGGCGCACTGGTGGCCTCGCTGCTGATCGGGCTGCTGCAGTCCTGGGCCATCGCCTCGGACGTGGGCATGGCCGACCTGCTGGCGCTGCTGGGCGTGAGCTTCCCGCCCGATCACGTGCTGCGCGACGTGTGGCGCATGACGCTGCCCCAGGTGGCGCCACTGCTGCCCTATCTGCTGCTGGTGCTGATGCTGATCTTTCGCCCCGCGGGCCTGTTCGGCAAACGGGAGGGCTGAGCATGCGCGCACTGGCGATCTGGGGAGGTTTCGCACTGTTGCTGCTGGGGCTGCCCCTGGTGTTCGACTCGGTGCTGGGACTGTCCGTCCTGAACCAGATGGCCATCGCCATCGTCTTCGCCCTCAGCTACAACATGCTGCTGGGCCAGGGCGGCATGCTGTCCTTCGGGCACGCGGTGTATTTTGGACTGGGAGGTTTTCTGGCGGTGCACGCCATGCTGCTGACAGAGAACGAGACGCTGGCGATTCCCCTGGTGCTGATCCCGCTGGCCGGTGGCGTGTGCGGTCTGCTGGCAGCGCTGTTCATCGGCAGTTTCTCCACGGGCAGGGCCGGCACCGCGTTTGCCATGATCTCGCTGGGCGTGGGCGAATTGCTGGCGGCGTCCTCGCTGATCCTGGTGTCTTTCTTTGGCGGCGAAGCCGGAGTCAGCGCCGACCGCACCTTCGCACCGCCCTTCTTCGGCATTGATTTCGCGCAGGACGTGCAGGTGTATTTCCTGGCGGCCGCGTGGCTGTTCGTGTCCGTGCTGGCCATGTATCTGTTCACGCAGACGCCCGCCGGACGCCTGGCCAATGCGGTGCGCGACAATCCCGAGCGGGCGCAGTTTCTTGGCTACAGTGCGCAGCGCGTGCGTTTGCTTTCCTTCGTGGTGGCGGGCTTCTTTGCGGGCATCGCGGGCGGGCTGTTCGCCGTGAACTACGAGATCCTCACCGCCGAGAACCTCAACGCCGCCAGTTCCGGCCGGGTGCTGCTGATGGCCTACATCGGCGGGCTGGGTGTCTTCATCGGGCCAGTGATCGGCGCGGTGCTGCTGACGCTCATCAATTCGCTGCTCAGCCACTACACCACGCTGTGGATGCTGTATCTGGGCCTGCTGTTCGTGCTGACCGTGATGTTCCTGCCGCGCGGACTCACCGGCCTGCTGATGCTGCACCGCGTGCCCTGGCAGCAGGGCACGCTGGGGCTGCTGATCCGCCCCTACACGCTGACGGCCATCCCGGGCGCAGGGCTGGTGCTGAGTCTGGTCGGACTGCTGGAACTGAGTCAGCGTGAGTCCGGCACCTTCGTGTATCTGGGCATCCCCCTGACTGCCGCGAGTCCGTTCAGCTGGCTGGCTCTGCTGGCGGTGGCGGTGCTCGCATTCCTGGCCCTGCGGCGCACGCTGCCGGGCCTGCGCGCGGCCTGGGCTGACGCCACGGCACAGCCTGCCCGCGGCACGCAGGAAGGGGATTCCCCATGAGCCTGTTGCAGCTGGACAATGTCAGCAAGCACTTCGGCAACACCCCGATCCTGCGCAATGTGAACCTGTGCATCGAGCAAGGGGAACGCCACGCCATCATCGGCCCGAACGGCGCGGGCAAGTCCACGCTGTTCCACCTGATCAGCGGACGCCACCGGGTGAGCGCCGGACGCATCCTGTTCAAGGGCGAGGCCATCCACACGCTGCCGCCCCACGAGATCGCCCGCAAGGGGCTGGCCCGCAGCTTCCAGGTCAGCAGCCTGTTTCCGCAGCTGAGTGTGTTCGAGAATCTGCGCTGTGCACTGCTGTGGCCGCTGGGCTATGGCTACTCCTTCTGGCATCTGCTGCACCGCGAGAAGGCGCTGAATGCGCGCACCGAAGGCCTGCTGGAGGAGCTCGGGCTGTGGCAGCGCCGGCACCTGCCCGCCGGCGAGCTGGCCTATGCCGAGCAGCGCGCGCTGGAGCTGGGCCTGGCCATTGCCAGCGGCGCCGAACTGATTCTGCTGGACGAGCCAGTGGCCGGCATGAGCGTGAGTGAAGCCCGCCAGGCGCTGGCGCTGATCCGCAGAGTCACGGCCGGCAAGACGCTGGTCATGGTGGAGCACGACATGGCGATCGTGTTCGACATGGCGCAGCGCATCAGCGTGCTGGTGCATGGCGAGCTGATCGCCTCGGATACCCCGGAGAATATCCGTCGCAACCCGCGTGTGCAGGAAGCGTATCTGGGCGTGCCCGTGGCGCAGGGAGAACACCATGCTTGAGGTGCGCAATCTGCAGGCCTGGTACGGCAAGAGCCATATCCTGCGGGGCGTCTCGCTGAGGGTGAACGAAGGCGAGATCGTCAGCCTGCTGGGACGCAACGGCGCCGGTCGCTCCACCACCGTCAAGGCGCTGATGGGCGAGCTGCAGGTCAGCGGCTCGGCGCAGTTCAGGGGCTGCGAGCTGCTTGGGCGCCCCAGCCACGAGATCGCCAGACTGGGCATCGGCTGCGTGCCGGAGCAGCGCGACATCTTCCCCGGCCTGACCGTACGCCAGAACCTGCTGCTGGGCATCAAGCCCGGTCAGAAGGCCTCGCGCTGGACACTGGACGAGATGTTCCGCCTGTTCCCCGCCCTGGGCGAACGCGCAGACGTGCCGGGCGGTGTCCTCAGCGGGGGCGAACAACAGATGCTGTGCATCTGCCGCACGCTGATGGGCGACCCGGCCCTGATCATGATCGATGAGCCCACCGAAGGCCTTGCGCCGCGTGTGGTGGAGCAGGTGGGCAGCCTGCTGGAGGAGATCGCCGGCCGGGGCGTGGCCATCCTGCTGGTGGAACAGAAACTGGGCATCGCCCTGCGCATCTCGCAGCGGGTCTATGTCATGGGCCACGGGCAGATCGTGTACGAAGGCACGCCTGCCGCGCTGCTGCAGAACGAGGCGGCAAGGCGGGAATGGCTGGAGGTCTAGGGTGGCTCGCCATTGCCAAACGGGTTACAGTACCGGCCGCGATCCCAGCCGGAGTTTCTTGCCACCATGTCCTGCCGTCTTCTGTCTGCACGCCACCTCTGTCAGTCCTTGCTGCTGAGTCTGGGGCTGCTGCTGGGCTCTGTGGCCCACGCCTGGGATGCCACCGGTCACCGCCTCAGCGCCTATGTGGTGTGGGAGATGCTGGCACAGGAGCGCCGCGCGGAACTGCTGACCCTGCTCGAATCCCATCCCCGCTATCAGCAGGACTTCGTCGAACAGATGCCCCTGACCGTGCTGGTGGGCAGTGATGAAGAGAAACTGCGCTGGACCCTCGGGCAGGCCGCCGTCTGGCCCGATGTCGCCCGCGGGCTGAGCGAGGAAGAGCGCATCCGCTACGATCGCCCCACCTGGCATTACATTGACGGCGCCTGGCTGCGCGGCGATGGCCTGCAGGGCAATGTCTACGTGGGTGTTGACCCACAGCCCACCATCCCTGGCCCTCCCCCCGGCCGCATCACTGACGAGCGCGACATCGACAACGTGGTGCTGGCGCTGGAGTACAACACCGCGCTTCTGAATGATGAGTCGCAGCCCGCGGCAGCCCGGGCCATCGCACTGTGCTGGGTGCTGCACCTGGCGGGCGACATCCACCAGCCCCTGCACTCCGGCGCGCTGGTCTCCACCACCCTGTTTCCGGCGGGCGATCGCGGCGGCAATGGCATACCCACCCGCAGCGGTTCGCTGCATTCCGACTGGGACGAAGCCCTGCGCAATCAGGCTTTCGAAGACACCCTGCGGCGCATGGTGGTCACGGCACAGCAGGCCGACCTGCGCAGCCTGTCGCTGAACCCCTCGGAATGGCTGCAGGAAAGCCGCCGCCTGCTGCACGACTTCGTGTACCCCGACGAGATCAAGGCTGCCGTGCTGCGCAGCGAGCGCCTGAAGACACGCATGGAAGGCATCGTGATCGACACCGACTACCTGAGCCGCATGCAGGCCATCTCGGAAGACCGCGTCACGCTGGCCGCCATGCGCATGATCATGGTGCTGGGAGGGCCCGAGGAGCGGCCGTTCGCACCACTGACCGAGCAGCTGCAGCGCGAGACAGACGCCCTGCCGCCAGTATCCGGGCCCGTGAACTGAGGGCCGCTTCCAGACGTATCACCCAGGCCTCCCTGCGCGGTTGTGGTGCACGGGGGTCTTGATTGACAATAGCCCGCAACCAGACACCCTCAGCCACGAGCTCGCCATCGCCATGACTATCGCCACTGCTTCGTCACACGTTTCTTCCCTGCCAGACACTCCCGCCCTGTCGCGCTACCGCCGCATGGCCTGGATCACCCTTGCTGCCGTGTACTTTCTGATCATGGTGGGCGCCAGCGTGCGCGCCTCGGGCGCCGGCATGGGCTGCCCGGACTGGCCCACCTGCTTCGGCAGCTGGATTCCGCCCACGAGCGTCGAGCAGCTGCCGGCCAACTACCAGGAGATCTACGCCGACCTGGGCTATGCCGAAACCGAATTCAACGTGGTGAAGACCTGGACGGAGTACCTGAACCGGCTGACGGGCGTGACCATCGGCTTCCTGATTCTGCTGACGGCCATCTATTCCTGGTCGGTACGCTCCCACGACCGCGCCATCCTCACCGCATCCGTGGCCGCCTTCCTGATGACAGGTTTTCAGGGATGGCTGGGGGCGCAGGTAGTGGCCTCGAACCTGCAACCCGGCATGATCACCCTGCACATGCTGATGGCACTTGCCATTGTCGGCACCTTGCTGTTTGCCGTGGCACGGGCACGGCGCGGCATCATGATGGCAGCGTCCATCGCCAGCATCGATCCGCGTTTCGAGAAGTGGCTCTACATCGTCATGGGGCTGACCGTGCTGCAGGTGGCCATGGGCACCCAGGTGCGGGAAATGGTGGACTATCTGAATCATCAGCAGGGCACCGAGCGCTCTGCCTGGGTAGCGGCGCTGCCCTGGTTTTTCTACGTGCACCGCAGCTTCTCGGCGGTGGTGCTGTTCGCGAATCTCTGGCTGGGCTGGCTGCTGCTGCGCTCGCTGGGCTGGCAGCATGCGCTGACGCGGATGACGGCGGCGATGATCGGCGTGATCGTTCTGTCGGTAGTCTCGGGCGCCACGCTGGGCCATCTGGGCATGCCGGCGTTCGTGCAGCCGCTGCATCTGGTGGGGGCGTCGTTGTTGTTCGGATTGCAGTTCCTGATCTGGATGAGCTATGGCCACGCGCGGGCGGCCGGGGCGCAGGGCGGGGTGGCGCGCGGCGCTGAACAGCCGCTCGCACAGATGCGTGTACGGGTCCATCGAGCCCCCCACGTCCATCAAGAGCAGCAGCTTAATGCGGTTACGCCGCGGCGGTCCAAACACGAGCTCGATCTCGCCGCCGCCCCGGG
>CAYWMC010000038.1:0-12709 GCA_964459345.1 uncultured Klebsiella sp.
ACCTTACCTGGGCCACACTCGATCAGTACGCCATTTCCCTGATCCCACATGCTGCGAACGGACTTTACCCATTGCACCGGCAGATAGAGTTGCTTCAATAGATTCTGTTTGATCTCGTCTGAATTTTTTGCGATCAACCCGTCCACATTCTGTACGACTGCAATTGCAGGTGTGTGAAACAATACCTTGTTCAGATCGAGCGCTAGTCTTTCTGCGGCGGGTCTCATCAATTCACAGTGAGATGGTACGCTGACGTTCAATGGTAATGCTCGCTTGGCGCCAGCGTCTTTGCATGCCTGCATTGCGCGCTCAACCGCCGCTTTTTCGCCTGCAATGACCGTTTGGCCAATTGAATTGAAATTGGCAGGCGCCACAATGGCACCTTGTGCAACACTTGCGCAGACTTCCTCAATCTTCTCGTCGTCAAGTCCCAGAATCGCAGCCATTCCGCCGGTGCCGCTGGGGACAGCTTCCTGCATGTATTGACCTCGCTGGTGGACCAGACGGACAGCGTCTTGAAAAGACAATACCCCTGCGCAGGTCAATGCGGAGTACTCGCCCAGGCTATGGCCGGCAAGTATCGCAGGGACTGGATTCCCTTGCGCCAGCCAAAGGCGCCAGATTGCCACTGAGGCTGTCAGCAACGCGGGCTGTGTGATGTGAGTCTGATCGAGCAGGTTGTCGGAATTCTCTGCAACAATTTTCCAGAGATCCAGAGCCAGGATGTCGGAAGCCTCGACAAAAGTATCTCGGATCGACTCATGTTGCTGAGCCAGCGCTCCCAACATGCCAGTTTTCTGGGATCCTTGACCTGGAAATACGAAACCGGTTTTGCTCATAGGTAAATCCTGAACGTTCAAACAGGGATGCACGTGTCAGCGGAATCAGCTGACGCAAGGCTGCAGGATTCCTGTCATTTGTTTCTGAATAATGCTGGGGACTTCGCTCTTCACTTCACGCAGCGCTTGGGAGATAGCGGACTGAAACCCACTGACAGAGGCACTGCCATGGCTTTTGACGATTGTACCCTGCAGACCAAGAACACTGGCGCCATTGAATTGTGACGGGTCGATCTTCGCCTGCATTCGCCTGAGAAGTGGCAAGGCCAGCAGTCCGGCAATGCGAGACATCAGGTTGCCCGTAGTTCCCTGTCGAAACAGTCCCGCGATCACTTTCACTACCCCTTCACTGGTCTTGATGGAAAGGTTTCCTGAAAAGCCATCGCAAACAATTACATCCGCCTTGCCAGAGAACAACTCGTTACCCTCGATATATCCCACATACTGCAGAGCGTCGGTTTTTTCCATGAGCTTTGCTGCAAGTCGGATCTGTTCGGTGCCCTTGTGCTCTTCTTCCCCTATATTGAGAAGCGCGACTCTCGGCTTGCTACCCGGTTTGATCGAGGTTGCCAGTACAGAGCCCATTACGGCAAATTCGAGGAGATTTTGTGCATCACAGGTCACGTTGGCACCAACATCCAGCATCAGACCGCGACCGCCTGCAAGTGGAAATGGAATACTTGCCACAATCGCTGGTTTGGAGATGCCGGGTATTGTCTTCAGAATGTGCCGACCTATCATCAAGAGCGCACCCGTATTGCCGGCACTTACACAGGCATCGGCTTGCTTTTCCTTGACGAGGTTCACTGCCAGATACATTGAAGACTCTTTGAAGTTGCGCAGAGCATCAATAGGATTGGATTCATTGAGCACACAAACAGAAGTATGAATCACTTCGAGACGGCTGCGCGTCGGTGCGTCCACGTCCGTCAAAAGAGGTTCAATGCGAGCGGAATCACCGACAAGGAGCAATTTCGTGTCTTCATGATCAAGCAAGAAATTCAGTGACGCGGAAACCGTCACAGAGGGGCCAAAGTCCCCTCCCATGACGTCAATTGCTATTCGCGCGGACCTGCTCAAGCTTACTTGTCACCAAGGTCCAGCACTTTCTTGCCTTTGTAGAATCCATCTGCTGTCACGTGATGGCGACGATGAATTTCACCAGTTGTCTGATCAGTAGACAAAGTTGGACCTGTCAGCGCATCGTGCGCACGACGCATGTTGCGACGTGATCGGGAAACCTTTACTTGTTGAACAGCCATTTTCTAGCTCCTGGATTATGCGCCGTGCTGACACGGACACCTTGCGGTTAAATGAATTATCGTGGTTCTTTAAGCTTTTGCAGTATGGCGAACGGACCAAGGTCACTATTCTTTGCCATGCCTGCACTTCGATCTGAATTGCCGCCAATTTCATTCGGAAGCGCTGCTTTGCAGCCTTCACTGTGATAGCTGACGATAGGCATCGCCAGTATCAGTTGTTCTTCCAGAAAATCTGCAATCACCAGTTTTGGCTCTGTCACCATCCACGGATCTATATCCGCGGGCAACCTGGCAATATGATTTTCAGTTTCGACGATTCCCAGTTTGAAGGTTTCCGTCAATCGGATTTCTGCTGGCTCCAGGCACCTTTGACAAGTGACTGAGACCAGAGCACCTATCTCGCCGTCAATTATGCGGCGGTGACTGTCATCCAGATGGAACTGCAACCTGACATGCAAATTTCCTGAGTTGTCTGCGAGCAGTTCGCAGAATCTTGAAAATCTGGAAATCGGCAGTATTCCGCTTATAAGTGCATGCTGGGCAAAGATTTTCTTCGCATCAACATAGTCTGGAACAAGGGTGTCAACCATAGGCGCGCAATAATAGGCGTCCGAGGCGCGTCTGTCAAAAATAAATGCTTACAACGGCATGATTTTTCTCGAATTACCACTTGAGCTTGCCTAGGCCGTCAAAAGCTTTTGATGATAGCTGCCATCGCAGGATTGATTGGAGCTAGGACGTTGACCAGCCCTTTGTTGTCCGGCAATTCGAAACTGACTGATGCGGCATGCAAACACAATCGGTGGCCGCGTTGAGGACTGCCCGCACCGTCGACGGTGTACTTTGGATCACCAACAATTGGATGACCAGCATGCTGACAATGCACTCGTATCTGGTGCATACGGCCAGTCAATGGATGTACCTCCAACAGAGTCGCCTTGTCGAATTCGTTGATGACTTTGAAATGCGTTTCGGATTGTTTACCTTCTTCGCTGATCTTGACAACTTTTTCATCGGAGTTGATGACGGTTTTCAGCAGTGGCGCATTGATCTTGTTCAGATCGCGCGGCCAGCGCCCATGTACAAGGGCAAGGTATATCTTGGTGACGCGCCGCGCCTTGAAAGCCTCCTGAACAAGCTTCAGCACCCTGGCATTCTTGCAGATTACCAGACACCCGGAGGTCTCCTTGTCGATCCTGTGCGCAAGTTCCAGGAAGGCCTCTGTCCCCTCCTCCGTTCGCAACCAACGCAACGCCTCTATGACTCCGGTTCTCTGTCCGGTACCGCCGTGGACCGCAATTCCCTGAGGCTTGTTGATGATCAGCAGATCCTCATTTTCGAACAGGATACTGTCGCGAATTGCCGCAAGCACAGAATCACCAGGCCGTTCCATGGCGACCGGGTCTGCCATTCTGACTGGAGGAAGGCGAAGTAGATCTCCCGTTAGCAATCGAGTCTCTGGCTTTACCCGCTTCTTGTTGACTCTGATTTCGCCTTTGCGGATGAGTCGATAAATTCTCGACTTTGGAACGCCCTTCCAATGGGTAATCAGAAAGTTGTCTATGCGCTGGGCATGGGCATCAATGCCTATTGTGATCAGTTCCACGCTGTTGTGGACGTTCGGCACCGCTTCTTTGTTTGCAACTTTCATGGAACACGGGCTACCTGGCAGTGTGCAGGCCAGCGAGTATAGCAAGCTGGCGGTTCCTCTCCCAACTCACAATGACCAATGGTGTACAATTCCCGGCTATTTTCTCGGGAGCGTTGGAACATGGAAAACATCAAGCAATCACTTGAGCGACTGGTCAGTACTGCGCTGTTTGCCGTTACCGGCATCCAGGATGTCAGAGCCAATGTCATCAATTCTTCTCGCGCAGAGTTCGGAGACTATCAAGTCAATGGCGTGATGAGCATTGCCAAGCAATTGCGCAGGAATCCACGAGAACTCGCCGCCGAAGTTCTGGCAGTCATTGCGAGAGATCAGCGAATCGCTTCCATGGAAATAGCTGGCCCTGGGTTCATCAACATATTTCTTGCAGATGAAGCGCTGGGACGTGCGGTCACTGCTGCGAACGCAGCGCAGTCATTCCTGGAGAAAACTGAACATCCGGAAAGAATTGTTGTCGACTACTCAGGTCCGAATCTGGCCAAGGAAATGCACGTCGGCCATCTGCGCGGCACCATCATTGGCGACAGCCTCGTCCGTGTGCTGGAAGCGCTGGGGCACGACGTAATTCGTCAGAATCATGTGGGCGACTGGGGCACGCAGTTCGGCATGCTGATTGCCCATATGGAATCCTTGCGCACTGATTCAGCAGGTGCGACGGTACAACTCGCAGACCTGGAATTGTTCTATCGTGCAGCGAAAGCTCGATTTGATTCAGAACCGGGGTTTGCTGACCAAGCCCGTCAATTCGTTGTGCGACTACAGAATGGGGATCCGGCATGTCTCAAGGCCTGGCAGCTGTTCATCGATGAATCACTCCAACATTGCGAAGCCATTTACGACATCCTGGGTGTCACGCTGACACGGGAAGATTTGCGAGCGGAAAGTTTCTACAACCCGGAACTGCCAGAAATCATCAAGCAATTGGACGCAGCAGAAATGCTGAGCGTCTCTGAAGGGGCGCGCTGCGTATTTCTGGAAGAGTTCAAAGGCAAGGATGGTGCCCCGCTGCCTGCCATCGTGCAGAAGTCAGACGGGGGATATCTGTATGCCACCACCGATCTCGCCGCGCTTCAATACCGCGCCCGTGATCTTGCTGCAGATCGAATTCTCTATGTTGTCGACGCCCGTCAGAGCCTGCATTTTCAGCAAGTCTTTGCAATTGCCAGAAAGGCCGGATTTGTTTCAGCAGAGTGTTCATTGGAACATATCGCCTATGGAACGATGATGGGTGAGGATGGCAGACCGTTCAAGACACGCAGCGGTGACACAGTCAAACTCAAGGAATTGCTTGAGGAATCGGTGCGTCGCGCACTGGAGGTTGTTAGAGACAAGAGCCCTGCCCTGAGTCCGGCGCATATGGAGGAAATCAGCCGCGTCGTTGGAATTTCTGCGGTGAAATACTCAGATCTCTCCAAGAATAGAACCAGTGACTATGTGTTTGACTGGGACACCATGCTGGCACTGGAAGGCAACACTGCCCCCTATATGCTTTATGCGTACGCAAGAATCAAAAGCATACTTCGGAAGCAGAATCTGGAAAATTCCAATGTTTCCAACGCAGCAATTGTTTTGGGAAACGCCGAAGAGCGCAATCTTGCACTCAAGATATTGCAGTTCCCGGAGGCATTGCAAATTGTCGCTGCTGACTGCTACCCGAACCACCTTTGTACGTATTTGTACGAGCTGGCCGGCATTTTCATGCGCTTTTACGAGGCATGTCCAGTTCTCAAAGCAGATGCGCCGACACGTGACTCCCGGCTTTCACTTGTCGCAATGACCGCCAATGTATTGAAGAAGGGCTTGGATCTGCTGGGTTTGAAAACTCTTGAATCCATGTAGCACTGCAGGCCGGGCACGACGTCATGCCCGGCCTGACAGAATCAGTCACAAAGCTTTAGGAGCAGTTTGTTCAGGCGTCGTGTAAAGCTGCCTGGGTCCTCCAGTTGACGTCCCTCAGCAAGACATGCCTGGTCAAACAGGACTGATACAAAGTCTGAAAACCTTTCTTCATCTGCTTCCTGATCAAGCTTCTGTACGAGAGGATGATCTGGATTGATCTCGAAAATGGGCTTGGAGTCAGGAACGTTTTGGCCGGCCGCTTCCATGATACGTCGCATCTGCGCCCCCATGTCATGTTCGTCAGTAACCAGACATGCCGGCGAGTCAGTGAGGCGATGGGTAACCCGCACTTCCTTTACGTGCTTTTCCAGCTGAGACTGGACGCGGGCAGTCAGACTTTCGAATTTCTTTTCAACTTCCTGCTGCTGCTCCTTTTCCGCGGCATCTTCCAGCTTGCCCAGATCGAGCGATCCACGAGCAACGTCCTGGAATGCTTTGCCTTCGAATTCGTGAAGGTGGCTCATCAACCATTCGTCGATACGGTCAGATAGCAGTAGAACCTCGACGCCTTTTTTCTTGAATATCTCAAGGTGCGGGCTGTTGCGCGCAGCTCCTGGGGTTTCAGCCACAACATAGTAGATTTTTTCCTGCTCTGGCTTCATGCGCGAGACGTAGTCCGCCAGGCTTTGATTCTGCGTGGCATCGCTATTATGGGTAGACGCAAAAAGAAGAAGACCTGCTATTTTTTCACGGTTCGTATAGTCCTCACCGGGCCCCTCTTTGAGTACCTGCCCAAACTCTTTCCAGAACGTCTGATACTTTTCCGCATCCTCTTTCTTCAACTTGGACAACATGTCCAGCGCTTTTTTTGTCAACGCACTGCGCATGGAATCTACTACCGGGTCCTTCTGCAAAATCTCTCTCGAGACGTTCAAGGAAATGTCATTTGAATCAACAACCCCTTTCATGAAGCGCAGATATAGAGGCATGAACTGTTCAGCTTCGTCCATGATGAATACACGCTGCACATAGAGTTTGAGCCCACGTGCGCCGTCTCTGTTCCATAGATCGAAAGGAGCGCGGCCGGGAACATATAGCAGCCCGGTATATTCCAGCTTCCCTTCTACTTTGTTGTGACTCCATGTCAGAGGATCTTCAAACTCGTGAGTGATCAGCTTGTAAAACTCCTTGTACTCCTCTTCCTTTACATCGCTTCTAGGACGGGTCCACAAGGCCTGGGCCGCGTTGACAGTTTCATATTCCTTCTCGGCACTCTTGTCTTCTGTGCTCAATTCCTTTGGCATGAGAACCGGGATGGATATGTGGTCTGCATATTTCTTCACAATGTGTCTTAGCCGGTAATTGTCGGCGAAATCCAACTCTTCCGGTCTAAGATGCAGAATCACTGTGGTGCCACGCGCTGCGCGTTCGACTGTTTCTACAGAATAGTCAGACTCACCTGATGATACCCAATGCACCGCCTCTACGATCGGCGCCCCTGCGCGACGGGTAATCACCTCAACCTTGGAAGCTACTATGAATGCCGAATAGAAACCCACTCCGAACTGGCCAATCAACTGGGCGTCCTTGCGCTGATCACCGCTCAGTCCTGCGAGGAATTGGGCGGTGCCAGACTTGGCAATGGTGCCCAAATGACTGATGACTTCATCGCGGCTCATCCCGATGCCGTTGTCAGAGATGGTTATGGTGCCTGCATCTTTATCAAAATCTATTCGTACTTGAAGTGTTGAGTCTGATTCGTACAGCTCTGGTGAGGAAAGACCTTCAAACCGGAGCTTGTCAGCTGCGTCTGATGCATTGGAAATCAACTCGCGCAGGAACACTTCCTTGTTGCTGTATAACGAGTGGATCATCAGATGAAGAAGTTGCTTGGCTTCGGTTTCGAATCCGCGAGTTTCTTTTTTTGTTTCAATGGACATTCAGTACAACCTCTTTGTTTCTCGAAATGAAAAAGCCCGATCTCTTCTGGAGAGACCGGGCTTTAGATGGGGCCGTAGCCCCCGATTTCAAGAACGAGGTGGCTCAGGAGCGATAGAAATCTATCGCTTCTTCCTTGCGCTGCTTCAGGTTCTCAAATCGTGCCTTGCTGTTCTCAATATAATTGAGGAATGACGTTGCAGAGTTTTCACCAAGTTCCTGTGCTCTGCGCGCAGCAGTAGTTGCTTCGTCGAACTGATCCAGTTCCACCAAGGCACGCGCGAGGAACAACTGCGCGTCACCTGGATTCTCCAGACCACCACGATCAAGCGCCTGGCGCATTGCTGCAACGGCATTGGTGTAATCGTGCATCATGTAGTAGATGTATCCCAACTGGTCATAAGAAGACCCGGTCTCGCCCATTTCTGCTGCCTTGATTGCAGAAGGAAGTGCGAGTTCGTACTCGTTGGCCAACATATACAACTGGACAAGACGTTGAAGATTTTCTTCGTTCTCTTCGACGACACCATCCTGGAACCCTTTTTCAAGAACTTTGGCGCCTTTAAAGGGTGCGTCGATTCCTGCGAGAGACTGAGCCAGATTGATAAACTCCGACTCGTTGGACATATACCCTTTTGCAAATGTCACAGACAGGGTTTCTATGCGCTTCTTGTCGTCGTCAAGATAACCATAAATCGCAGAAAGATTTCGCCAATCGCTGGCTTCATCGAAAAGCGTCACCATTTGCTTGGTAATGCGTTCTGCATTTACATAATCTTCAAGCTCGATGTACATCAGGTTGAGCAAGCCATAAATATTCTTGGCTATTGTCCGACCTGCAGCATTCAGCATATCCATATGGTTGATCAGGTATGGAATAGCTTCATTGTACTGAGCAAGGTTGTAGTGAGAATTTGCGAGACCCAGATAAACGTTTTCGTTCTCTTCGGCTGACAACTCTCTCCAGCGATTGAAGGCGTCGATTGATTCCGCGTACTTTTCTTCACCCATGTACAGTTGTCCAAGTGCCATCAAAGCACGCAGACGTGACTCCGGACGAAGGTTCTCGATTGTCAGAATCTTCTCGAACGTTTCCAGAGCCATCGCAATATTATCTGTATTCAGATAATAGTTGGTGTAGAAATTGAGCACTGTGGATTTCTCGAAGTCGTTCAAACGATCGTAGCGCTCGTTCAATTCATCGAGAATAACTTTTGCAGCTTCGTAGTTCGGCTCAACTCCTTCCTCTTCCGGACTCATCAGTTCCTGGATTTCAGAAACCTGATTGAATACGCGCTCTGTCAGCACGTCTGAAGTTCGGGTCGCAGGAGGCTCTCTCGGGCCGTCCTGCTCCTCCGCCGCCATTGCGCTGAGCGAGTACAAGGAAGCAGTGGCAATCAGTCCTGCCATCGCCATGGCAGAAACGATCTGCCGTGACAGCTGCTTGCGTTTGAATAAACTGCTCATCACTGTTCACCTTCCAACTGATAGCGGAATACGTACTGCACGTTTGGAACTTCAACGCCCTTGCCGTCTACTACCTTGGGCTGGAACTTGAACTTCTCAGCAGCGCGTATTGAAGACGTATCAAAGATACCTGCTGGCTCGGCATCGACGACAATTACATCACGTACGCCACCAGTTTCAGTAACGGTGAAGCTTACCTGGCACCATCCTTCGATCCCGCGTGACGCTGCACGAGTAGGATACGTCGGAGTGACGTTCACCAGAGGCAACATTTCGCCATCTGTAATTGAAATGCTGGCGCCACCAATGGAAAGATCAGCATCAATCTGAACAGCTGCTCGCTGTATCGCCAGACTGGGGCCGGAATCCATATTCAGTTGACGGTCAGGTACGTCTGGCGGTGGCGTATCGAGCTGTTCAATTGCTTCCGGTTTTTCAATTTCGCGTACTACTTCCATCTCGATATCCGGCATGGTTGCGTCGACAATCTTCACGACGTTCACGCGGGACTCTAGTTGAGCACCAGTCGCAATCAAGGCCTGCATCAAGTAGAACAGACCTACGGTTATAAGCAACGCCAACAACATTGAAACAAGCCATCTGATCGCAATCATTGTTTATGCCTCCGTTGAAATTGATACGCTTGTAATTTCAGCTTCCCTCGCAGCACGCAATATATCCATTACGTGTTCGTTGGTTGCTGCCCTGTCACCTTGTATTACTACCGAAGAATTTGGCGCTTCCGCCAGTCTCAGCTCAAACCGAGACCTGATAAAGCGTGGGTCAACTTGTTCGCCGTCAATCCAGATATCACCTTCAGGTGATACCGCAATCAGGATCAAATCCTTGGATTTCGGCTCGGCAGTTGAGGCTTCGGGTTTGCTGACTTCAATACCAGCTTCTGTTACGAACACAGAAGTCACGATGAAGAAGATCAGAAGGATGAACACAACGTCGAGCATTGGCGTGAGGTCGATCTCGCCAGGGCCCTCGTCATTTCGTTTCTTCATTAGACCGCTTTTCATTGTTATGCCTTCTTATGTGTTTAATTGGTTAGAGCCAGGTGATCTTCAAGAAGTTCCAGATCGTTATCAATCTTGTGCTTGAGCCAGTTGGACGCGAAGATGCCAGAGAGCGCACCCACCATGCCTGCCATTGTAGGGATGGTCGCTTTGGACACACCACCTGCCATGGACTTGGCGTCGCCGCCACCGGTCAATGCCATAACGAAGAACACCTCGATCATGCCCGTCACAGTGCCCAGCAGGCCCAGCAACGGACAAATCACTACGAGTGACTCGATCAAGGGAATCGTTGAGCGAAGATCAAGTGATATCTGGGATATCATCATCATGCGGATCTGTCTGGCTCTCCAGGAGTTTTTGTCGGTCCTGCCATTCCACGTTGCCAGAGTCTGTTTGACCTTCTTGGCATGTGCGGAATGGAGGTACCACACGCGTTCGAACACCAATGAGAATTTGACCAGAAGCAAGGTGGCAATAACCCAAAGCAGGCCACCACCTCGATCCATGAATCCCAATACAGCGTCGTAACCATCCATCAGAGCAAAATACATAATGAAATCCTCGTGAAAGCTTGCGCTTTACTTGTTGGATGCTTCGGCCTTGCGGGCGATGATGCCGGTAGCCTGCTCTTCCATTATGTGAATAATGTTGTCTGCCTTGCCCTTAACCCAAGCGTGCATAAGGATCGCGGGGATAGCAGCAACAATACCTTCTACCGTTGTCATAAGTGCTACGGAGATACCACCCGCCATGATTGTAGGGTCACCAGCACCGTAAACGGTAATTTGCTGGAACACTTGAATCATACCGGTCACTGTACCCAGCAGACCCATCAGCGGAGCGATGGTGGAACAGATCTTGATCAGGGTCAGGAAACGCTCGAGTGCTGGAGTTTCTTGAAGAATTGCTTCGCCAAGCTTCAGTTCAAGTGTTTCTGTATCAACATTGGGATTGGCTTCGGCAACCAGCAATACACGACCCAGCGGGTTGTTCTTGTTGGGCTTGTCAGATTTCACCTGGGCGTTCACTTTTGCTGCGATGATTGTCAGCATCAGAGAGCGGATCAACGCGATGACTACTGCAATTACGCCTACACCAATAATGGCGAAACCAATTGGACCAGAGTTGTCACGCACTTGCTCAGCAGGTGTCGGGAAGTTGATCAGGTTGGCCATCATGCTGCCACCGAGTGCGCCAGTCGGGTCAATACCCACACGGTGCATGCCACTTGTTGCATTCTCAAGAGTCACTGCGCGACCCACTACGTCAGCTGCTGGCTGGCGTGGCAGTACTTGCAGATGGCCGATAGCGCCGGTGTAGCTCAGGTAGTCGCCATTGGACACTGCATTGAATGAACCAATGCGCGTGACTGTGCGGCTGGACTGTTCGCCAGATGGAAGGCTGACCATGGCATCGTATTTGACAACTTTGCCGGATTCGACCATTTCCTGCTGCATGAAGAACCAGAAACGCTCGATTTCATCGATACGGACCTGCTCTGTATCGCTCGCAACGCGAGAAATGAAGTCATCCAGGAACTCTTCGCGACCATCGTACTGAGCGCTGATCAGAGAGTTTTCGAAGATGCTGCGGAAGTCGCCTGCCACACCTTGAATGGTGCCAAGCAGTTCGTTCAAGTCAGCTCGCGCAGTACGCAGTGCTTCGCGACGCTCAGCAATGATCAGCTGGTTGGCGTCGAAGGTTGAAGTCAATTCCGCGTTAAGAGCATTTTCCTGCTCGATACGGGCTTTGGTCTCATCCACGATCTGCTGTTGCTGGTTGGCTTGCTGCTGGAAGCGCTGTTCGCGCTCACGGTGCTCAGCTGACTGAGTAACGAGATCCTGCTCGACGTTGTTCAGCAGTTCTGCCAGTGTGGAAGCTGGCTGCTGTGCGTAAGACTGTGACGAAATGGCCAGAAACAGGCCGGTCACTGAAATGCCTGCAAATTTGATTATTTTTTTCACTGTGCTGACTCCGGTGCAACGATGGGAAGATCCATGATGGCAGGTGATACAAGCCCGCTGGACACGCTGATGGCGCGCTGAATTGCTGTTCTGTACTCTACTGGATCAAGAGTTACCCATGCGCGAGCGGACTGATCCCAGGCACCAGTCATGGTGCGATCTTTGGTTTGGTACAGAAGTGCAATGCGTCCTACTCGAAGAATGTCAACATCGCGGTCTGTGCCTTCAATGTTCAAAGTAGTCGGATAGGTTTCGTGTGTTCGGCCGTAGTTGTTTTCAGTTTGGTACAGCACCAGAATCTGGCGAAACTTTTCAGCTACAGACACGTCCGGGCTGTCGATTGCATCACGGGCGAATGCAAGGCGGGCCCTGCGATCTTCGAGTTGGAACGGCATGTCCAATTCAATGAATTGCTCAACACTGGTCAGCATCTTGCTCATCAAAAGTGGCATTTCCTGTGTAACAACTGCTACGTCAGTAATGGACTGCTGAATTGTCGCAATGTTCTCTTCCTGTACGGAAATCTGTCTGCGCAAACCGGCGTTCAGCACCAGCATGGCTTCCAGATTGTCGTTCTCCAGCTTGAACTCTTCAAACAGAGTACTGGCGGAATTTGACAGTCTGGTGATGTTTTCCTGCGATGCTGCCGCAGCCTGGTTTTGCTGATCTATGATATTCAAGGCTTGATCTATGATGCTTGTATCAA
>CAYWMC010000039.1:0-12376 GCA_964459345.1 uncultured Klebsiella sp.
GTCGTCCTGTTCGCCATCATGATCATGTTTCTGTTTCTGTTCAGATCATTGCGCATTGCAGTGCTGTGCATCATCCCCAATATCATTGCAGCCTTGCTGGTGCTTGGGCTCATGGGCTGGATGGGTATTCCGCTGGACATCATGACGATCACGATCGCCGCCATTGCCGTTGGTATAGGGGTCGACAACACGATTCACTACATGCACCGTTTTCAGCATGAGTTTCATCGACTGGGCAGTTATCGCGACACCATGTTCTATTGCCATGACAGCATCGCGCGGGCCATGTATTTCACGACGATGACCGTGGTGGCAGGCTTCTCCATCCTGGTGCTGTCGAACTTCATCCCGACCATTGTCTTCGGTCTTTTGACCAGCATTGCCATGATGGTGGCCCTTCTGGGTGCACTGACGCTTCTGCCACAGCTGCTTATCGCATTCCGCCCGCTGGGCGCTGAGACGCACACCAGTTCCTGAAACTTTTGGAGATTCCTATGCACAATCACACCCCCGAGCAGCCAGTACCCGAGGCGCCAGCGAGCCGCTTCATCGACGAGAAACTGTTCAAGTCCCGCTCGATCACCATTTTTGGGGACATCGACGAGAAGATCGCCCGTTCGGTGACGGAGAAACTCCTGGCGCTGGCTGCTGCTGGGGATGAGCCGATCACGATCTATATCAGCTCGCCAGGCGGGCATGTGGAGTCTGGCGATGTCGTCTACGACATGATCAAGTTCATCAAGCCGGAAGTGCGTGTGGTGGGAACGGGCTGGGTCGCCAGTGCCGCTACAACCATCTATCTGGCGGCGAAGAAGGAGAATCGCTTCAGTCTGCCCAATACGCGTTTCCTGGTGCACCAGCCCTCCGGTGGCTCACGCGGCCGCGCCTCAGACATCGCGATTCAGGCAGAGCAGATCATCAAGATGCGTGAACGCATCAACAAATTGATTGCAGATGAAACCGGACAGACACTGGAGCGCGTTGCCAAGGATACGGACAGGGACTACTGGATGACGGTGGAAGAGGCGATTGAATACGGGATTGTTGGCAAGAAGATCACGTCCATGGCCGAACTCGGCTGAACCTCTGGTGCCTGCCTGGCGTGCCGGGCAGAGATCAGTCGGTCATGGCCGCCGAGGTCGTGACCGCAGCACCCTGTGCGATTGACTCTCCTACCTTGCGGAAGCGCGCCTGCTGGTTTTGTACCAGCGCACACACCACGTGATAGTCTGGCTGACAGCTCAGTGGCCGGACCATGGCGGTCCCACCTTCGCCAAGTTGCACGCGCACCGTGGCCACTACGCCTTGATATTCCACATCGATGGTAGCGCTGCTGCCATTGATCTGGCCGACACTGTTGCGCCACTGGAAACCAAGCGATTCCACAGGCTCGACATGCAGCTGATCATCAATATGGGTCACTCTCAGGGTTAGCAGGCTGCCTTCCGCGTTCCAGATTCCGGACCACTGCGGCACCCCTGAAGTCTGTGCGCAGCTCTGCGCAGGCAGGCCCAGAGCAAAGGCCAGAAAGCCGATTGCAGGAGTCAATCGCTGTGCGACTTTCTCGAAGTGAATTTGCATGATCTGGCACCTCCCCTTCTGCACTACTCTATAACGGACCTGTCAGGGCAAATCCGAACAGGGGCCCATGAAACACCAAAAGTGCGCCATAGGCAATCATCCCCAGCAGGATGGCTGCAACGTCCCATTGCAGGGCAGGGCTGGTGGAAGCCTTGCGCGTTGCGGTCTCAGGTCGCGTTTCCAGAATGAGGAAAGCCAGCACCGACCAGAGAGCGAGCGACCCGAACAGCAGCATGGAAGCCAGATCGCCATTGGAAACAAGGTGGGCCGCTCCCCATATGAATACACCTGCCAGCATGGGATGTCCCACCAAAGCGCGTGTATGGGAAGGTGGAACAAATGCGGAGCTGAAAACGATGCAGGCAGAAATCATCAGAAGATTGGTCAGTTCGCGCCACGAGAAAGGGGGCACCCATATCTGCACGAAGTCCGCGCTGGCCTTTCCTGCAATCATCAGCAGAATGCTGAGCACGATGCCCGCGCTGATCAGCAACCGGTAGTTCCTCTGTCCGAGACGTTGTGCGAGTGGTTCGCGCCACCCAAGCGTTCGAAATGCATGCAGGCAGAGGAACAATGCCAGGCCTGAGATCAATACAATCAATGCGTTACCCGTTGATGACCGGCAAAGCCGGCTCCCGCAATCGTGACGGGCAAAGATACTCTGACTGGGATTTGATGTATATCCAGGCAAAAAAAAGCCGGCACAAACCAGGGTAAGTTTGCGCCGGCAAGGGCCTGTCACTCGTATGCTTGCGGTGTTCCTCAACACGTGGCGCGATAGTAGGCTAGCCAACATGAATACAGGAAATGGATTAAAGCTATTGCGATGATATCTAAACTCGATTAGCCTGCCGCAAAGTCAATGCTCAAGGAGCTCTGCCATGAATCACCTGCCTACGACCAAACAGTTGCGCTATTTCGTCGCACTGGAGCAGATCGGCCATTTCGGCAAAGCTGCCGAGGCCTGCTTCGTGTCACAGCCGGCATTCAGTGTGGCGATACGAGAGCTGGAGAGTACGTTGAACATTCAGCTGGTGGATCGCACCAACAAGAATGTCACCGTCACAAGCCTGGGCCGGCAGATCGCCGTGCAGGCCAGGCAGGTGTTGCGCGACCTGGAAGAACTGGTCGACATCGCACAGGGCAATCAGCAACCACTGACAGGGCAGCTGAAGCTGGGCGTCATCCCGACCATTGCCCCGTTCCTGCTGCCACGCCTGCTGCCTGCGCTGCGCAAAGCCTATCCGGATCTGAAACTGTATCTGAAGGAAGATCTGACAGAGCGTGTCTATGCGCGCCTCATGGATGGCGAGCTCGACATCATTCTCATCGCGCTGCCCTATGAGCTGCGCAATGTGAGCGAGATGCCCCTTTTCAAGGATCGCTTCTACCTGGCGCATCAGGCAAAGAGCACCTTGGTCAATCCAGATCATCATCAGGTGAGTGAGTTGCCGGAAGACAGCATCCTGCTGCTGGAAGACGGGCATTGTCTGCGGGACCACGCGTTGTCTGCCTGCAGTATCAAGAACGCCGACAAGGTCAGCGACATCACGGCGACGAGTCTGTTGACGCTGGTGCAGATGGTGGATGCGGATCTGGGCGTGACTTATTTGCCGGAAATGGCCATTGGTTCCGCGCTGCTGAAGAACACCCGCATCAAGACGACACCGCTGGACAAGGACAGTTATCGCGAGATCGGTCTGGTCTGGCGCCGCGCAAGCACGCGTGGCGACGAATTCGAACTGCTGGGGCAATTCATCAAGGAAAACTACCTGTCTGGCAAGGCAGGCAACCTGCCTGAGTAGCTGAGCAATTTCTGCAATCTGTGCTCAGATTCTACAAAGCCAGCAGATGGTGCTGCCACAGCATTCTTTGGCATTCTGGAATGCATTACCATGCGGCCGTGTTCCATTGACGGTGTTCCGGAGTCTGCCATGACAGTGCATCCCTTTTCTCTGCGCAGCCTCGCTGCCCTGTTGCTTCTGCTGGGCGTGCTGGGTGGCAGTCAGATCGCCAGCGCTGCAGATGCGCCCGACTTCACCGTGCTGGATGAGCAGGGGCAGGCAGTCAGCCTGCACTATCACCGCCTGGCCAATGCCGTTGTGCTGATGAGTCATCGCACCGAGTCCGAGGTGGCCGGGCCAGCAGCTCAGCTGGCTGTGGACGCCATCGCCCGCCACCCCGCCTCGCAGATTCCCTTCTTCCTGATCAATGCCGATGCCGGACAGTCGCGCAGCGCGGTGCAGGACGCCAAACGCCAGCAGGGCTTGAGTGTTCCGGTGCTGATCGACGATACAGGGCTGGTCAGTCAGACTCTGGCGTTTGCTTATGTCGGCGAAGTGCTGGTGATCAATCCGCGCAACTGGGAGATCGTCTACCGCGGCCCCGTTGCTGCAACGCTGGACAAGTCTGCCGAGAATTTCGTAGCCCTGGCGCTGGACGCCGTTCTGCAGGACGAGGCGCTGGCCCTGCCTGTCCGCGAACCTGCTGCAGCCATTGCCGCTGAAGCCATCGCCGCGCCTGTTCAGGAAGCCATCGCCAGCTATGCCCGGGACATCGCGCCTCTTCTGCAGGAAAAATGTGCCAGCTGCCACCGTCCGGGGGGCATCGGTCCATGGGCGATGACGAGTCATCAGATGATTCAGGGCTTTTCGCCCATGATTCGCGAAGTGGTGCTGACCAAACGCATGCCGCCATGGCATGCCGACCCGCAGGTCAACCGTTTCAAGCACGACATGAGCCTGAGCATTGCCGAGGCACAGCGTCTGGTGCACTGGATCGACGCCGGCGCCCCGCGCGGTGAAGGGGACGACCCGCTGCTGTCCGTCGCGCAGCCTGCCGACGAATGGGAGCTGGGCGAGCCAGACCTCATCGTGGACCTGCCTGCGTACTCCGTGCCGGCCACAGGCACGCTTGACTACCAGATTCTGACCGTCGACAACCCACTGGATCACGATGTCTGGGTGCGTGCCGTGCAGATCGTGCCGAGTGACCGTCAGGTGCTGCACCATGCCATCGCCACCTTCGGGCAGAAGGATCAGCCCAGTGGCATCGACCTGGGTACGCCCATTGGCGACGCGCTGCTGCAGTCGCAGCTGATGACCTTCGTGCCCGGCAACGAAGTCTACGAATACCCGGAAGGCACTGGCGTGCTGGTGCCCGCAGGCGCGACCTTCTTCAGTCAGATGCACTACACCACCTATGGCCGCGAGACAGTGGACCAGACCCGCATCGGCCTCTACTTCGCCGACGAGCCGCCCGAATTCACGCTGCAGCATTACGCCATTCTGAATGTGGACATCGAGATACCGCCGGGCGAGAGCAAGGACGAGGAAAAGGCTTACTACCAGTTCCAGAAGGATGTGGTGGTATACGCCTTGTTCCCCCATGCCCATTATCGCGGGCGCAGTTCCACGTTCTCGGTGATCTATCCGGACGGACGGGAAGAACTGGTGCTGTCTGTGCCGAACTACGATTTCAACTGGCAGCGTTACTTCCAGCTCGAGGAGCCCCTGGAGGCGCCCGCGGGCACGCGTCTGATCCACACGATGGTCTATGACAATTCCCCGGCCAATCTCAGCAATCCGGATGCCGAGGCGCAGGTGACTTTCGGCGAGCAGACCTGGGAGGAAATGCTGTATGGCGGCGTGTCTTTCCGCTATGCCAACAAGGCGGACGACGTGCGGGAGATCAACAAGCAGGAGTATGTCACCAGCCTGAGCATGGGCTTCATGGACACGAATCTGGACGGCCGGATCGAACTGAATGAAATGCCCGAGCGGGCACGTCAGAGACTGGCGATGGCGTTCATGCTGCTGGACAAGGACAAGACGGGCGGACTGGAGTTCGCGGAGTTCCATCAGTTGATGAATACCCAGCGGCAGCGTCCGGGGCCAGGTCAGGCGCCGGCGCCGCAGTAGGCTGTTCGCGGGCAAGGCCCGCTCCCACAGGCAGCAATACGGCTACTTGTGGGAGCGGGCCCTGCCCGCGAACCTTCAGTAGTCAGACTTATACACTTTCCGCCGGCACTGCCGTGAAGCGGTAGTTCTTCATCGGCAGTTCCCTTACGCGTTGACCCGTCAGGATATACACCGCGTTCGCTACCGCAGCGGCGATCGGAGGCGTGGCCGGCTCTCCCAGCCCTCCCAGGGCCGCGCCGGATTCGATGGTTACCACATCGATCTCAGGCGAATCCTGCAGTCTTACCATTTCGTAGTCATTGAAATTGCGTTGCACCACGGCGCCCTTGTCGATGGTGATCTCGCCATACAGCGCGGCTGTCAGCCCGAAGATCACGCCACTCTCCGCCTGGGAGCGCACGGTGTCAGGGTTCACGGAGCGGCCACAGTCGATGGCACAGGTCACACGGTGCACTCGGACTTCACCGCTCTCGGTAATCGACACTTCCGCCACCTGCGCAACGATGCTTCCGAAACTCTCCTGCAGCGCGATGCCCTGGGCGTGTCCGGCTGGCAGATTGCGCTCCCAGCCGGCTCGTTCGGCGGCCGCCTTCAGGACGGCGGCGTGGCGCGGCTTGTTTGCCAGCATGTTCAGGCGGAACTGATAGGGGTTCTGCTGTGCCTGATGCGCCAGCTCATCCACGAAGGATTCCATGAAGAAGGTGTGCTGCGAGTGAGCCACGCTGCGCCAGGCGCCGAAGGGCACATGGGTCGGGCTTTCGGCATAGGCTATGGACTGGTTGGGAATACTGTAGGGGGTGTGCGCCGCCTCTGCAGGTTCATTCTTGCCGATGTAGTGATTCTCCCAGGCTGTGACATTGCCACTGGCGTCGAAGGCAGCGCGGAAGCGACTGGTCACAGCCGGACGGTAGTAGTCCTGCTGCATGTCGTCCTCACGGCTCCATACCGTTTTCACGGGCACATCGAACGCCATCGCGATGCGCGTGGCCTGATCGATGGTGTTCGTGGAGGTGGGAAGGCGCCGGCCGAATCCGCCACCGAGGTAGAACGCGTGTACGGTCACGGCGTTCTCGTCCATGTCCGCAATGCTGGCAACGCGCCCGCGGATGCCCAGATTGTCCTGAGTGCCAGTCCAGACATCACAGCGGCCGTCGTGGAAATGTACAGTGCAGTTCATGGGCTCCATGGCCGCGTGGGCCAGAAAGGGCACACGGTAAGTCGCTTCCACAACGCTGGCTGCCCCGGCGATTGCTGCTGGTGTATCGCCCGCTTCGACATCTTCGCTCAGCTCGCCCTGAAGCGCCTGATCGTACTGCGTGTAAATGGACTGTGTGGTCACGGCGTCATGCTCAGAACCTGCGAAGGTGACGGGCATGGCATCCAGTGCCTGCTTTGCGCGCCAGTAGCTGTCTGCCACCACGGCAACCGCGTCTTCCATTTCCACGACGCGAACCACGCCACGGCGCTGCAGCACCGCGGCGCTGTCAACCGAACTCAGCTTGCTGCCGAAAACGGGCGCCGTTTTTACAGCGGCGTACAGCATGCCTGGCTGCCTGGCGTCGATGCCGTAAGCGGCGGTGCCGTCCACCTTGGCCGGAATATCGATGCGGGGAATGGATTTGCCCATCAGCGTGAACTGCGCCGGCTGCTTGAGCACGGGATAGGCCGCAGGTTCGAACAACGCGGCGTCACTGGCCAGCTCGCCATAAGTCAACGAGCGGCTGGTGGCGTCATGGTGCACATGGCTCAGCCGCGTGCTCAGCTCGGTTTCGGGAACGCCCAGACGTGCCGCTGCGGCCTTGACCAGCATCTCGCGCGCTGCCGCTCCGGCAACGCGCATGCCCTGCTCGCCTGTGAATCTTACGGAGCTGCTGCCGCCAGTGATCTGCATGTTCATGATCTCGGCCACTTTCATCGTGGCCGACGTGGCCATGCCGTCGAGAAAGCGCGGAATGCTGACGCCCAGGGACGTTGCGAAACCCTTGATGAGCACTCCGTTGGCAAACAGGTCTGTGGCGGGCGCCTGCTCCACCTTCACCAGATTCCAGTCGGCATCCAGTTCGTCGGCGGCCATCATCGGCAGGGAAGTCAGGACCCCCTGGCCCATTTCGGAGTGCGGCACGATCACAGTGACGGTATTGTCTGGTGCAATTCTCAACCAGGTAGTCAGGAACGGAGGCTCGTTGCCGCTCAGCGCGTCGTTGGCCAGCTGGTGTTTGCTCGGGCGGGTAGTGGCATAGCCGAGCAGCAGGCCGCCGCCGACCACAGTGGTACCCAGCAGAAAGCGTCGTCGATTCATCTTCATGGAATTCTCCTGGGGCTTCAGGCTGTGGTGGATGTCAGGGAGCGGATGGCGCTGCGAATGCGCGGGTAGGTTCCGCAGCGGCAGACATTGGTGATGGCACCGTCAATCTCGGCATCGCTGGGGGCTGGATTTGCTGCCAGCAGCGCGGACACCGCCATGATCATGCCGGACTGGCAGTAACCGCACTGCGGCACCTGATGCTCGATCCAGGCCTGCTGCACGGCTGTCAGGCCGCCGGCTGCGTTTACGGCAAGACCTTCAATGGTGGTGATGTCAGTGTCTTGCACTGCACTGACCGGCGTCACGCAGCTGCGCACGGCATTGCCATTGATCTGCACTGTGCAGGCGCCACAGGATGCGATACCGCAGCCAAACTTGGTGCCGACAAGGCCCAGTTCATCGCGAAGGGCCCACAGCAGCGGCATGTCCGGTTCGATATCCAGTTCGTGTACGGTGCCATTCACTCGAAAACGTGCCATGACTATTCCCCTGTGTTGAGTGTGGAGTGTGCGTGGAAAAAATTCTGACTGCGGACCTGCATGTTCCGCTCTTTGACTTGCGGGCAGCATATAGCAGTTCCCCCTGCCCGGCAATTTCGCGCCAGCGCATCGGCGGGCAGAAACTGGCGGATTTCTGAAATTGCAGGATTCATGCAGAAGACTATTCAAAAAGCCCGCAGGGCGTTTCAGATTGTCGTTGACTCAAATGGGATTCCGGCGAAAATAGCCCGGCGTTGCATACAGACGCGCATGATCGACGACACCGATTCGGCGACACATTGGCGAACAGAAAACAAAAGAGGAAAACATGAAAAAATTCTACAAGGGCTTGATGATCGCGGTAGCTGCATTGTTCCTGGCCGCCTGTGCTTCCACACCGGCGAATCCATTCGTGGGTGGCTGGGATGTCACTATCGATACGCCAGTGGGTGTATTGAGTGCAGCCATCGACATTACCCCGGAACTGACAGGCACCATGTCTTCCGGTGAGATGGGTTCTGCCACGCTGACAGGCGTGACGGTGCAGGACAATGCCGTGAGCTTTCAGACCATCATCGATGCACAGGGCCAGACTCTGACACTGCGCTTCTCCGGCACCATTGACGGTGATTCGCTGGCCGGCAACTTCGATACTGATTTCGGTGCGATTCCCGTGACCGGTGTTCGTCGCTGAAAAGTTTCTGAACGATGGCACAGTGGTCTTCCGCTTTTGCGGCAGGCCACTGTGAGCTCTACCCCGCAAGCACTCCGTGTGCAACCAAATGTCCCAGAACTACGCCGATTCCTTGTAAAACGTCCTGCCGCATAATTCACTCGCACTGCCTTTGTTGTCAGAAACGCTCGGCACTGGCACGTTCCCAGTCTTCGGCATATTCCTCGGGAATGCTGGTGGTCAATAACTGGCCAGCGCTGAGTGGCTTGTGAATCTGATCGAAGTGTTTCAGATCCTTGCCGACGCGCTGAAACAGATCAGATGCCCTGAGCAGTTCAGGATCGTCGTAGCCAAGTGCCCCGCACAACTCCAGAAACGCGTCCACAGTGCCGTGGTGGTAATTGGCTGCGCGTCGGGACTTGTCTTCCACATCCACGGCACGCCCCCTTACCGGGTCCTGCGTCGCGATCCCCGTCGGGCAGTTGTTGGTGTTGCAGGATTTCGACTGAATGCAGCCAATGGCCAGCATCATGGATCGCGCGGCGTTCACGGTGTCAGCTCCCACGGCAATCTTGCTGAGCATGTCGAAGCCGGTGGCTGTCTTGCCTGCGCTGATGATGCGAATCTTGTCTCGCAACCCGGCGCCGCGCAGTACGTGGTCGACGAAATACGTGGCTTCCAGGCACGGCATGCCGAGGCGGTCGGAGAACTCCACAGGCGCTGCTCCCGTGCCACCTTCAGCGCCATCGACAGTGATGAAGTCCGGCAGGATGCCCGTGGCCAGCATTGCCTTCACAATGCCCATGAACTCATGTTTCTTGCCGATGCAAAGCTTGAAACCCGTGGGCTTGCCCCCGCTCAGATCGCGCAGACGCTTCACGAACGCCAGCAGGCCTTGCGGTGAGTTGAACTCAGGGTGATTGGCAGGTGATGCCACAGTCTTGCCCACTTCCACCAGGCGTATCCTGGCAATCTCTTCTGTCACTTTCGCGCCGGGCAGGACACCGCCGTGGGACGGCTTGGCGCCCTGGGAGATCTTGATCTCGATCATCTTCACCACATCCGGTGTGGCATTGCGCGCGAAGGCCTCGTCATTGAATGAGCCATCCAGATTGCGGCAGCCGAAGTACCCCGTGCCAATCTGCCAGATCAGGTCACCACCATGTTTCAAGTGATGGGAGCTGATGCTGCCTTCCCCGGTATTGTGGGCGAAACCACCCATCGCTGCGGCCTTGTTCAGGGCAGCGATCGCGTTGCCGCTCAGTGCTCCGAAGCTCATGCCGGAGATATTCAGCAGCGAAGCACTGTATGGCTTGCTGCACTGGGGCCCGCCGAAGAGCACGCGCGATTTCTCTTTCGGCACAGTGGTGGTCTGGATGGAGTGGAAGACAGTGAGGTAGCCCTCGGCCATCAGGTCCTGCTCGGTGCCGAAGGGCAAGGTATCGTTCAGGCCCTTGGCCCGGCGGTAGATCAGGTCGCGGGCCTCGCGGTTGAACGGCGCTTCTTCCAGATTGCTGGCGATGAAGTACTGGCGAATCTCTGGACGGATGCTTTCCAACAGATAGCGCAGATTGGCAAACACCGGGTAATTCTTGCGCAGATTGCTGTCACTGACATACATGTCGTGCAGGCCGATGCCGAAAAATACCAGCGCGCACCCAAAGAAGGTGACCGGACCCGGATGCTCTGCAAGCGCCACAGGAGACAGCGCACCGTTGGTCGCCACCCAGACTGTGTAGAACGCCACAGGGATCCACAACAGGCTGGTGATCCAGAAGAAACGAACAGTCGGAGTCATGGCAGCAATTTCCTTTGACAGAGCAAGCGAAAATACAGGAGGTGTTCCTTCCGGCGTGGGCGCCCTTACAGTTTCAGCAGCAACGTCACGGACGCTTCGCTGTCAGTCTTCTTGCGTCCAAGGGGCACTTCCGACTGGTGCTTGAGCTTGATCGCGAATTTCATCGACATGCTGTTGGAAATATCCGATTGAATCGCGGTCTCGGACCTGCCGATGCTCGACTCGTCGCCGGCCTCCACGCTGAAGGTCTGCGAGAACATGGCGTTCTCTGACACGTTCCACTGATACTCCGTACCGACGCGGATGATCGCTTCCTCGAAATCGTCGGTCGGGGTACGCGAACTGCGGATACCGGCACCGATCGTGTAGTTCCAGTCCATGCTGGGGTGCTCCCGCAGCAGATTCTGACCCCAGCTGACCGAGAGGTCTGATTGACTGTCGTAGCCACTGAAGCGGTCATCTTCATGGGCGGCTCGGGTCAGAATGAAGGTGTCAGGTGTCAGGTTGTAGGTGGCAGAGCCAACGGTGTACAGGCGCTGTGCAGCCAGTTCGTCATCCTTGGAAGAACGGAACCCATCCAGAGACATGCTGTATTCCCAGGCATCCTGCAGCCACACGACGGTGCCCTTGAACTTGATGTTCTCGTCCTTGGTATTGCCGCCCGTGAAGATGGCACCAAGTTCCAGTTCAGTAGACAGGTTGTCTTCTGCTTCCTGCGCCATGGCAGCAGACATTGAGCCTGCCATCAGCAGGGCGAGGAGGGGGCGGCGAAGCTGCCGTGCATGTAGAGGCATGGGAAAATCCTTTGTTGTTGATTTGCCAGAAATTTGAACAACGGCATTCTACAAGCCAGCATCCCGAATGGCCAATTTCCCCGCAAAGAAGAAGGGGGAGCAATTGCTTGCCCCCCCTTTTTGTCTTTCCGTTACTTCAAACGCAATCAGAACCCTGGCTGCCAATCCAGAGAGACCCAGAACTGACGGCCCCACGGAGACTGCAGACGGCTCTCGAAGCCACCGAGGATCGGGAAGCGCTGTGGCAGCTGATTGAACAGATTGCTGATGCCTGTGCTTACAGTGATCTCACTGTCGAAGTAATCGCTGAACACATAGGCGTACTGGGCGTTCACGATGGTCTGTGACTCAATCAGACGGTCGGCCTTGTAGCCGGTCAGCAGATTGTTCACCTGATCATCAAACTTCACATGGTGAGTGTAGTTGGCGCTGACAGACGCGCTCTGCTGACCCAGGAACCACGCAAGACGCAGGTTGGCCTTGACCTTGGGCAGTGGAGGCACGATGCCCGTAGTGGCGTTCTGCTTGCCCAGCGCTTCCTTCACGCCACCTGTCAGGTCTTCATACCGGTAGTCGGTATAGTAGGACGCTGTCAGTGTGGTTTCGAAGTTGCCCCAGTTTGCGGTGTCAATCGTATAGCGTGTGCGCATGTCGAACAGGTCGATCCACACAGAGCTGATGTTGGCAGACTGTCGGATGACCTTGATGACCTGCTGGGTGTTGGGATCACGAATCACTCCTGGTGCTCCGCCGCCGGTGTTGGCAGCCAGCCAGGCATTGGCCGCATTGCGCGTGGCAGAACCTGCTGTGCGGTTGTAGGTGGCCG
>CAYWMC010000040.1:0-5585 GCA_964459345.1 uncultured Klebsiella sp.
ACGTGATCGTGTTCCATGTGCTGGATGATGCCGAGCTGCATTTCCGCTTTCAGGAAGCCACCGAGTTCATCGATGCGGAGACCAGCGAGAGTTACATCACGCAGCCGCAGTCCATCCGCGACGCCTATCTGGAAAACCTGGGCCAGTACCTGGCCTATTGCAAGAAGCAATGCCAGAGCAGCGGCGTGGACTACTGCCTGCTGAACACCTCGCAGCCGCTGGACACAGCGCTGTATTCCTATATCGCCCGTCGCGCCAGGAGCTTCTGAATGAGCTTCCTGAGCCCCTTCATTCTGTTCGGCCTGCTGGCAGCGGCACTCCCCATCGCCATCCACCTGATCCGCAAGGAGAAGCCGCCGAAGATGCTGTTCGGCACGCTGCGCTTTCTCAAGAACACGTCAAAGAAGCTGATCCTGTTTCAGCAGATCCAGCAATGGCTGCTCCTGCTGCTGCGGGCGGCGGTGATCTCGCTGCTGGTGTTTGCCTTCGCACGGCCGCTGTTCGACGGGGCGATCGCCGGTCTCGTGGACGCTGAGCCCGAGTCTTCGGTGATTCTGCTGGATGTGTCCATGAGCATGCGCTATGGCGATCGCAACGAGCAGGCGCGGGCTGCGGCGCAGGAGTTGCTGGCCGGCATGTCGGCAGGCGATGAGGTGGGCATCGTCGCCTTTGGAGGCTCTGCCGTCAGCGTGCGGGAACTGAGCACTGATCTGGATGGCGCCCGCGCCTTCCTCGATGCAGTGCCCGAGCCTGGCTTCGAGGTCACGCGCTTCATGCCCGCCTTGCGCCTGGCCAATGATCTGCTGGAGTCCTCACGCCATGAGAGCCGCACCATTCATCTGGTGTCCGATTACCAGGCCAGCGGCCTGGGTGGCGACGATTCCGGCTGGGTGATGTCGCCCGGCGTGCATCTGAATCCGGTGGATGTGGGCGATGGCCCGTCCCGCAATCTGCTGCTGACCGATGTGCGCTCGCCTGACCAGCTCATCGAGAATCAGAGCGAATACGAGATTCTGGCGCGTGTGCGCAGCACCGGCAGCATCCATCTGGATCAGGCGGAAGTGCGCTTGCTGCTGGATGGCGTCGAGACCGCGCGCATGCCGGTGAACCTGACTGACTTGTCCGAGGAAGTGGTACGCCTGCCTGCCGTGTTCGACACCGCCGGCACTCACCGCGGCGAGATCCGCGTTGGCAGCGACGATTTCGACGTCGACAACAGCTTCTTCTTCACCGTCGATGTGATGGCGAAGATTCGCGTGCTGCTGGTCAATGGCGAACCATCCGTCAATTGGTACGAAGACGAGGCCCACTGGCTGGCGCTGGCCATCGGCGGCAATGCCGAATCGCCCTTCGTGCTTACCCGCAGCACGCCGCGTGAGCTTGATGCCGCACAGCTCGCGCAGCACGATGTCGTGGTGCTTCTGAATGCCGGCAGCGATCTGAGCTCCACGCAGGCCAATGCCCTTGGCGAGTTCGTCCGCGACGGCGGCAGCCTGCTGCTGGCCCCGGGAGATCGCGTCAACGCCGGGCCCTTCAACCAGTTGTTCGCTGCCATCAGCCCGGCCACGCTGGATCAGCCAGTGCGTCTGGGGGGCGGTGACTATCTGCTGATTGCCGACATGGATCGCCGTCATCCGGTGCTGCTGCCACTGGGATCGGACTGGGGCGTGCGTTTCGAGGGCTACTGGGCCGCCACCGCCGCGCCAGAGGCGGATGTGCTGATGCAGTTCGACAATGGCAGCCCGGCGCTGCTGGAGCGCTCCGTGGGGCAAGGGCGCGTCATGCTGTTTGCGTCCTCGCTGGACACCGAATGGAACAATCTGCCCCTGCAGGGCCTCTACCTGCCCTTTGCCCACGAATCCCTGCGTTACCTCGCCCAGGCCACTGAGAAGGAGCGCGCCTACCGCATCGGTGATGTGATCGACCTGGCCACTGCGGTGGCGGAAGACGCCACGCTGACTGTCACCGATGCTGCAGGGGCAGTGACCCAGCTGGCACCCGGCAGCCGCACACTTACCCCGTCCAGCAATGGCTTCCTGAGCATCGACGATGGCGAGAGCGTGCAGTTCTATGCCGTGAATCCGGACCCGGAAGAGTCTGCACTGGAACGCATTGCCCCCAGTACTCTGCAGGACAGTGTCACCAATGCCGAGACAGAGCCTGTGCAGTCAGAGCAGGTGCGAACGGCGCAGCTGGTCGCCGAGATCGAAGGTCCGCAGCGGGTCTGGTGGTGGCTGTTGCTGCTCGTCATGCTGATGCTGCTGGCCGAAACCCGCGTTGCCAATACCACCTACCGCTGACGCCAGTTTCGTGTGACAGCCTCGCTGTCACAATTGGCGTTTTCTCATCTGTTTGTTTTCCTTGAATTTTAATTTCCACGTTGTCATGAAGCGGTCATGTGCGTGTCACATGTCACGAAAATTTCACGAAAAATGCGGCATTTACCTGTTGCTCGCTCTGATTTCTTGGAGGATATTTCTCATACAAAAATTAGAAAGACGGTACTGGAAATGAAAAACAAAAATCATGGCATTACTCGCACTTTTTTTTACACGGCAATACTGACAGTCTCCTGCTCCTTCGCTTGCGCGCAGGAAAGCAGTTTCCCCTCCGTGACCGACGCTGCTCCGGATTTGCAGGCGCAGGCGTCACGCTATGCCTTGCAATACGAAAGCATGGCCTCGGAATTCGGCCCCTATGACCTGCGTGTGACCGAGCCCCTGGTGGCGGCGGCCGACCTGCAAGCCGAGGCCGGCAACTATCTGGACGCACTGCAGGGCTACGAACAGGCGCTGCAGGTTACGCGGATCAGCACGGGTCTTTTCAGCGAGGAACAGATTCCCCTCGTGGAGAAGATCATCGACTGCAATGTTTCCACCGGCGACTGGCCACGGGTGGACGAGCAATTCCGATATCTGGAATTGCTGTATTCACGCGTGTACGAGCAGGGTTCGGAAGGCTGGGCCCGCGGCATCGCCCAGTTGTCGGACTGGCATGTGCTGGTGATCAACCACGGGCTGGAGACCAACAACTCAGACCATCTGCGAGAGGCACACAGCTTGCTCAAGCAGCGCCTGCGCCTGGCAGAGAATTCTGCAGACACAGACGAGAAGGTTCTGGAGGTGTTGCGTCACAATGTGGACCTGACAACGCACTATCTGCGGATGGCGGAACGTCACTCTGCGGAGCAGGCGTTTGACAATGCAAGGCTCAGCCTGGTTGAGAATACTGGTTGGACCTACTGAGACGAGTGCTTGCACGCTGAGGTGAAAGACGCTGAGGATCGGGGCTGGAAAGCTACTCAGTGTTTAAAAAGGGGGGGAACAAAGAATGACTTGCAAGCCCTTCACCTCAGCTGTTTCTGCTCAGGTGTCGCGATCCTTCGCGGCGATTGAACAGAAAGTGAACCGATGGTAGCACAGGCTTTTCGCTGATGAGTTTTCGAGTTACAAAATGTTGCAAAGGCATTTAATGTGACAAGCGGTCACTTCCGTGACCGCTTGTCAAAATCGAACGCTCGTTCCCGATTGTCCGGGTCGCTGTTGTCTGCAACAGACTGCCTTCAGCTGCCTATGCCTGGCTCCATGCGTGGACCTTGTGTGGTATTGCCGCGACTGAAGAGCTTCTTGATGGCGCGCAGATGGCCCCGCATTTTCGCTGGCAGCGCGAGCATGGCAGGCGTGACGATAAGCGTCAGAATCGTGCCGAAAGAAAGGCCATACACGATCGCACCGGCCAGTTGCACCCACTGTGATGTAATGGGGCCGCCCACTTCTATCTCTGCTCCAATCAGATCGATCGACACATGCATGGCCAGCGGCAGCAGGCCACAGCCTGTTGTGAACGTGGTCAGGAATACCGGCCGCAGTCGCTGCACGCCTGTCTGCACGATGATCTCTTCCAGACTCCAGTCCTTGCGGGTTTCCCGCAGGTAATTGAAGGTGTCGATGAGGATGATGTTGTTGTTCACGATGATGCCTGCCAGAGCCACGATGCCGACTCCGGTCAGAATCACGCTGAAGGTCTGTCCGGTAATCAGCAGGCCCAGCAGCACGCCCGTTGTCGACAACAGCACGGAAGACAGAATCAGCAGCGTCTGATAGAAGCTGTTGAACTGCGTGACCAGCAGAATTGCCATCAGCATCAGTGACAGACCGAAGGCCTGCATCAGGAATGCGAGTGACTGTTCCTGCTCTTCGTTGGCGCCGCGGAACTGATAGTCCACACCCGGCATCATCGGATTGCTGTCGAGCCATTGCTCCAGCTCGACCAGCTTGGTGGCCGTCACTTCGCCGGGTGCAGGGTTCGCGCGCACGTAGATTACCTTGTTGCCGTCAACGCGCTGGATGGAACTGACTTTTGGTTCTGGAACGCGAGTGATGAAGCTGCTGACCGGCGCCATGCCTGACGCAGTAGTCACCTGAATCTTCTCGATCTGCTCCAGGCCGCGGTACTCTTCAGGGTAGCGCACGCGGATATCCACTTCTTCTTCGGTGTCGTCCGGTCGGTAGTCGCCCATGCGCACGCCATCAGTCAGCAGCTGCACTGCAGTGCCCACTTCGCTGATGTTGGCGCCGAACATGGCTGCACGTGCACGGTCCACGTTGATGGCCCACTCGATGCCTGGAATCGGCGTGGTGTCGTCAATGTCGATCAGTCCGGTCATGCCGGTTTCAAGGAACGCGCGCACACGTTTGGCCTCAGTAATGAGGTCCTGAAGATTGTCGCCGAAGATCTCGATCTGCAGTTCCTTGCCTACGGGCGGCCCCTGCTCGATGGTGGCAATCTCGGCCTTTACACCAGGAATATTGCTGATGGCTTCACGGTAGAGGTTCTCTATCTCGAACCCATTCACATCCCGAATGCGCCGGTCAGTGAATTCCACGAAGATGGTGCCAACCAGATCGGGCGCAGAACTCTGGCCGCCCCCGAGGCTCTGGCCGGAGCCAGACTGCGTGACCACATTCTTGTAATAGCCCACGTTCATCACGCGCTTTTCGACGTCCACGACCATGTCGCGGATTTCTTCGGGCGAGAAATTGCCGCGTGCGAAAACTTGAATACGGGTCTGGTTGGGCTCCACAGCGGTGAAGAACTCCACGCCGGCCCCGAAGTTGAAATAGGCGATTGCGATACCAACCAGTGTGCCGATACTGCCGATGAACACGAAGCCGGGCGAGCGGGCTGCGCCACGCAGCAAGCCGGCGTAGGCGCGACTGACGCCGCGCAGGTTGCTGGAGTCCACTTCATCGTAGTGCGACACCGCCTGTGTCCCGCTTGATTTTGGTGCCTTGGCAAACAGCGCTCCCATGACCGGGGCGAACCACAGGGCATAGAGGAGCGAGCCCACCAGCACCGCGAACACGGTGATAGGCAGATAGCGCATGAATTCGCCGGCCACACCGGGCCAGAACATCATGGGCAGGAACGCCGCCAGTGTTGTCATCGTGGAGGCGATGATCGGCCAGAACATGCGGTTCACGGCTTCCTGATAGGCGTCCTCCTTGGTATAGCCCTCCGCCATCTTGGTGTCGGCAAACTCCACCATGACGATGGCCCCGTCGATCAGCATGCCCAGCCCCAGC
>CAYWMC010000040.1:5595-12282 GCA_964459345.1 uncultured Klebsiella sp.
GCAACATGCCGAAGATCACCATGAAGTTGTAGGTGAAGCCCAGCATGGAAATGATGATGAACGCGAAGAAGAAGGAGAAGGGGACGGCCAGCGTCACCAGAATGCCGGAGCGCACGCCGACGGCTGCGATGACCACGATCAGCACCAGCACCATGGAGGAGACCATGTTGCCCTGCAGTCCGAGGTTCTGTTCCAGCACGATCGGAGCCGTGTTGTTCATGTACGCAATCGTCACCGCGGGCGGCAGTGTCGGCAGCATCTCTTCCACCATGACGTCGATCTTGTCCATGGCTTCGATCAGATTGGCGCCCTTGCGCTTCTGTACGTCGATGGAGATGGAGCGCTCGCCATTGGCATAGGAATAGCGCTGGGCGTCCTTGAAGGTGCGGCGCACTTCGGCGATGTCGCTCAGTGTCAGGACGCCGTTCTGGTTGGCCGCAATGGGCAGATCGAACAGGTCTTCCTGCGTCTCGATCAGGCCCGGCAGTTTCACCGAGAAGCTGCCCTGGCCGGTGTTCACGGCACCCGCAGGAATCAAACGGTTGTTGTTGTTCACCGCCTGCACGATCTGCTGGTTGGTGATGCCATAGGTTTCCAGCTGGGCCGGGTCGATGATGGCCTCCAGCAGTTCTTCGCGGTCGCCCACCATGTCGGCGGACATGATTTCCGGCAGTGTCTCGACGCGGCGTTGCAGATCCTGTGCTACCTGCAGCAGTACGCGCTCGGGAACGTCCTTGCCGCTGATGGCAATCTGTACCAGAGGCACGGAGGCCGCAGAGACTTCCTGCACGATCGGCTCTTCGGTGGACTGCGGGAAGCGCGCCTGAGCCCGGTCGATGGCCGTGCGGATTTCCTGCAGAGCAATGGTCGAGTCCAGCGTCACATCGAACTCGGCGATGATGGTGGCGGCGCCCTCACTGGAGAAGGAGCTGATCTCGGTGATGCCTTCCACGGCCTTGAGTTCCACTTCGGCAGGCTTGGCCAGAAGACGCTCGGCGTCCTCCGGCGAGATGCCTTCGTGAATGATCGTGGTGACGATGATGGGCACCGACACATCCGGATTGAGTTCCACAGGAATGGTCATGTAGGAAACGAATCCCGTGGCCATGATGGCCACGAAGATGCTCAGCGTCGTTCTAGCCCTTGAAACAGAAGCTTTTATGTAGCGCATGGCGATGTCCGCTTAGAGGGTAGACCAGGAAGAATCAGGGGTCACAGTCTGGCCGGGGAAGACGATCTCCTGACCATGGGTAATGACGATGACGTTGTCAGGCAATCCCGTGACCCACATGCCGGGATCAACACTGTTGTTCTCGCCCACGATGGTCACCGGGTTGAAGTGCACCACATTGGCCTGATCCACTGTCTTGATGCCCACGATGCCGGCGTCGTCCATGGTCAGCGCAGAAGCGGGGATCAGATGGGCCTGTGTCTCGTTGGCAGCGATGTAGATCTCGGCAGTGATGCCCTGGCGGATGGAGTGCTCGCCGGCAGCGATCTCGACCTCGATGGCGTAGCTGCGGGAGCTGGTGTCAGCAGCGCGGGAGATGTAGGTCACCTCGCCGGACACAGTCTCGCCCGAGAGCAATTCGGCCGTCACGGGAGCGCCAAGGAACAGCTTGCCCACGTCCTGCTCGGGTACGAGACCTGTCAGCAGCATCGGGGTGTCGTCCAGCAGCGAGGCGCACTGGCCGCCCATGTCCATCAGGTCGCCCACTTCCACCGCGCGGGTTTCCATGATGCCGGCGAAGGGCGCAGTGATGCGGGTGCGTGCAAGGGACAGCTCTGCACGCTTGACCGCAGCGGTGGACGAATCCAGCGCTGCCTTGAGCTGGGCAAGCCCGACACGGGACTGCAGGCCGCGGGCCTGCAGGTCGATGGCACCCTGATATTCCATGCGCGCCTGCTCTTCACGGCTGAGCGCTTCCTGCAGATCGGTGGCGCGGGTGTCGATGGCAATCTCGCACAGCACATCGCCAGCGTTGACTCGCGCACCGCGTGCCACTGGCGTGGCAACGACGCGGCCCGCCACTTCGGCACGGACTTCCACCAGGCGGAAGGCCTTGGTCTGGCCGCGCACCCGGATGCGCTGCACATAATTCTGTGCCTGGGCGCGTTCTACCCGCACGGTGAAGGTCTGATTGTCGCTGGTGATGGCATTGTTGCCGGCGACGGCTGTCACGGCAGAGTCACTTGGTGGCAGTGCATAGCCATCGTCGAGCGCGCCGCGGTCGCGCGGCCAGCCCATCCATACAGCAACGACAGCAACCAGAGCGATGGCCACTACATGTTTGATTTTCAATTCAATCTCCAGTTTCCGATGGGTTTGCATGCGCAGCTGTCCGGCCAGGCACGGGGTCCGTTTTCACGCATATCAGGCAAGAATGTACGAAAGAGACATACGCATTGGATGCATCGCCGCCTGACGGCGAAAGCGCGTTTGTCTCTAGAAAGGTTAGCGGTGACTGCTGATTGTCTACGAGAATTGCAGGAGTGACTTGGCACTGCTTTCTGATGGCGTCCCCGGCAGCAGTTCACAGGGATGCCTCGCTTTTTTGTGTTACGCATTGTAACCAAGTAAATTGGCATTGCAACGCAAAAAAGCGTGGCAATGCGCGTTCTGTCGCAGCAATGACGGGCGTTCCAGCAGGTTGAAGGCATTACAGATTGGAGACTGTACACACCATGAAAAATCTTGCGGGAAAAGTGGCAATTGTGACCGGGTCTGCGTCCGGAGTCGGGGCAGCCACCGCCCGTCTGCTGGCTTCCCACGGTTGCCATGTCGTGATCAATTGCAGTCGCTCTGTTCAGGCCGCCCACGAAGTGGCAAGGCAATGTGCGGCACTGGGGGTGGAGACGCTGGTGTGTCAGGCCGACGTTGCCGACGACGCTGCGTGTCGCGACATGGCTGCACAGGCGCTGGCCCGCTGGGGACATATCGATATTCTGGTCAATAACGCCGGCATCACCCGGTTCTGCGAGCACGACAATCTGGAGGGCCTGAATGCGGCCGATTTTCAGTCGATCTATGCCGTGAACCTTGTCGGGCCCTTTCAGATGATTCGGGCAGTGGCACCTGCGATGCAGCAATTGCCGGAAGGGGGTGTCGTCGTGAATGTGGCCTCGACGGCCGCGCTGACAGGCATCGGCAGCTCGGTGGCCTACGCGGCCTCGAAGGGCGCACTGGTCACGATGACGCTGTCACTGGCGCGGGCGCTGGGGCCTGCGCTGCGCATCAACGCCGTGTGTCCCGGATTCATTCAGGGCGACTGGTTGCGGAACGGCCTTGGCGAGGAAAAATACGAAGCGGCCAGGCTGCACAACGAGCGCAATGCGCCGCTGGGCGTGACGGCCGATGCCGAGACCGTGGCCGATGCCATTCTGTTCTTCATTACCGGTCCGCAGATTGTCACGGGCGAAACCCTGATCGTCGATGGCGGGCGCCACCTGAACACGGTGCCACTGGGGCGACGCTGATGCTTTGCGTCAACGTTGCACGGGGCGCTTCTGCAGTTTGCGCTGCAGCGTGCGGCGATGCATTTTCAACTGCCGCGCTGTCTCGGAAATATTGCCGTCATTTTCCTTCAGCACTTTCTGGATATGCTCCCACTCCAGGCGCCGCACCGACATCGGTTCCTGCACGGAGGCGTCGTCCATGTGCAGCTCCTGAGTATCGCCAAGAGCAGCCAGTATCTCGTCGGCATCGGCGGGCTTGGACAGATAGTTGTCGGCGCCCAGTTTGATCGCATCCACTGCGGTGGCGATACTGGCATAACCGGTCAATACCAGAATGCGCGTGCCCATGTGCTGCTCTTTCAGCAGGGGGATCAGCGGCAGCGACGAGTGTCCGCCCAGATTCAAGTCCAGCACCGCGTGATCAAAGCTGTGCTGCTGCAGCAGCTCGGTGGCTTCCGGCAGGCTCGCCGCATGCAGCACCTCGAAACCACGCTGACGCATGGCGCGGCAGATCACGTGCGCAAACACTTCGTCGTCTTCCACCAGCAACATCTTCAAGCCTTCCATGCCGGGGCTCCTGTGGTCTGATCGGCCGTCGCTGTTTCGCCAGCGAGCGTGGTGGCTGGCAGCCGGATGATGCTCATCGCGCCTCCGGACTTGTGGTTGAACATCTCGATGCTGCCTGCATGGCGCTGGATGGCGGCATTGGCCAGGAAGATGCCCAGGCCCATGCTGTCCTTGCGTGTGGAGATGAACGGCTCGCCCATGTTTTCCATGACGGACGCGGGGATGCCCGGGCCGTCGTCCTGAATGCAGATCTCCACGCAGGACTTCCCATCCTTGTCAGCGTTGCAGGGGCGGCAGTCGACGATGACGCTGGAGCGCGCCGCCTTGATGGCGTTCTCGATCAGATTGATCACCGCGTGACGCAGACTGAGGTCGGCCGCGATGCGCAGCGCGCCGCTGGTCGGGTCCACATTGAACTGCACGCTGGCGCGAGGGTGAATGTTGACAATGTAGTCGCGAATGTCGGCAATCAGCTCGGCACAGTGCGTGCCCAGCAATTCCGCCTTGTTCGACTTGTTGTAGAACTGCGTCAGCTGATTCAGGGAATCCTTGCAGCGCATGACCTGCTGTCGCAACAGGCTGATGTCGTCCTTGAGCGGGGTGTTGCGCAGCTCTTCGGCGCTGAGCTTGTCCAGATCGGTCAGCAGGACCGACATGGTGGACAGCGGCGTCCCCAGTGCATGGGCAGTGCCCGCCGCCAGAGTGCCGATCGCCACCAGCTGCTCATTGCGCATCTCGTTCTCGCGGGCCTTGGCCAGTGTCACTTCGCGGCTGCGGATGGCGGCCGCCATGCGCGTCACGAACAGAGTGATCAGCACGGCGCTGAGCACGAAGGTCACCCACATGCCCACCAGGTGCAGCTGGAAATTCACCATCATGTGATCGGAGTGTTCGTTCTGCAGTTCACTCAGCAGGAACAACGTGTAGACGAGGATGCTGCCGATGGAGAACAACGTGACATAGAACTGGATGAGCAGGGTGGCGCCGACGGCCAGCAGCACCAGCAGGTAGGAGATCAGCGGATTGCTGGCGCCGCCCGTGTAGAACAGCAATACGATCAGGAAGGCTGCGTCCAGAACCAGCTGCGCGAACAGCTCTCTCTGCGAGATGAGGGTGGCGTGGCGCAGACGCCAGTAGCCGAACACGATGGAGGCTGCGATGCCCGCCACCACTGCCAGCAGGAACACTACCGAGACATTCAGCGGCGAGAACGTGTGGAAGATGCCCGCGCCCACCAGGCTCAGCAATGTCACCAGCAGGCGCAGCAACAGCACGCGCTGCAGGGCCTGACGGGAAGAACTTTCGGTGCCGGCGATTTCCGGCCGCAGTATCTCCAGTGCGCGTTCGCGCAGGGAGGGGCGTTTGCTTGGGCTTGTCATGCCGGCATTCTACCCCAGGTGCGCCCGCGAGAGGATGCGACAAAATGCAGCAGGAACATCGTCGTTTCGCCGCGCCGCAAGGCTGGGGTATAGTGCAGCCTGTTCCTCAACAGCGCATTCGACCCTTGTCCATGAACCCCCGCCATCTGCCCTTTCCTCTGAACGTCTACGCCCAGACCCTGGCGCTGACCACCGGCGAGCCGCCCGAGTGGCTGCACTTTGGTGTCTACGATGAGCAGGTCGATCCGCTCATGCCCTATGCGGCAGCGCAGCGGCGCGCCCAGGACAAGCTGCTGGCGCTGATGCTGCCGCCGCCGGCCCGGGTGCTGGAGATCGGCTGCGGCGCCGGCACACTGGCACGGGACCTGGCAGTGCAGGGCTATGAGGTGACGGCTCTCACCGAATTCGAGGAAGAATGGCGCACCGCCAGCTCCTTGCCGCAACAGCAGGCGCAGTGTGTGCTGCAGCGTCTGGAGGAGTTCCTGCCGTCTGCGCGCTTCGACATTCTTCTGCTTCAGCAGTCGGCGCAGTACTACGACCCGCTCCTGCTGCTGTCTCTGGCCAATGACTGGCTTGCCGAGGGCGGGCAGTTGCTGATTGCCGACGAGTTTCTGCTGGACGACAGCGTCATTCGTCCGGAACCGCGGCCACTGCTGAGCAATTTCCTGCGCCTTGCCGAGCGTTGCGGATTCCGCGTCGAGCGCCAGCGCGAACTCGGGCGCCAGGTGGCCCCCGGACTGGTGCTGTTCGCGCAGTGGCTGCAGACACAGCAGCAGGCGCTGAGTGCGTTGCTGAATCTGCCAGTTGTCACACTTGAGGCCCTGCACGGGCAATTGCTGGTGCTGGCCGACAATTTCGCCAGCGCGCGGCTGGGCTACACGCTGCTGGATCTACGCCGCGGCCCGCTCGATGCCAGCCAGACGGTGTATGGCAATGCCCGTTCGTTTACGCTGGAAGAAGTGCAGCCCTTGTTCGAGCGCAGTTTCGAAGTGCCATTCAGCACCGCCGTCTGGCAGTGGAAATATGGCAATGGTCGTGGCCGCGCTGTCAGTGCACGGCAGGAAGGAGAGCTCATCGCCCATTACGGCGGCGCGCCACGGGACATTCTCTACTTCGGTGCCCGCGCCCGGGCGATCCAGATCTGCGACGTGATGGTGATGCCCGAGCACCGCAGCTTCGTCAGTCGCGACACGCTGTTCTTCAAGACGGCTGCCACGTTTCTGGAACAGCAGATCGGCAATTGCGCCGAACATCTGCTGGGCTTCGGCTTCCCGAATATCCGTGT
>CAYWMC010000041.1:0-12269 GCA_964459345.1 uncultured Klebsiella sp.
GGATAATCGCGCGATGCCGCTATAATGCCGGCTTCGTTGAACTGGTGGGGTAGGAACACGTTGAAGAAACTGGGGTTCGCCTGGGGAATTGGAGGCATTCTCCTGCTTCTCAGCTTTGCAGTGGTGCGCCTGTCGCCCATGGCGTTTGAACTCGCCTCGCTGGAGCTGCAGCCGCTGCATGTGGCCGCACTGGTGTTCAGCGTGCTCTACATGTCCTATGCCGAAGGCTACAAAGGTTTTCACCGGGGCTTCGCGCCGCGTGTGGTCGCCCGGGCCAGTTATCTGCGTGAACACCCGCAGCCCCTGCACGTGCTGCTGGCGCCCGCTTTCTGCATGGGCTATATCCACGCCACCCGCCGCCGCAAGCTGCTGTCTTTCGGGCTGACCAGCATGATCGTGTGTTTCGTGCTGATCGTGCGCATGTTGCCGCAGCCATGGCGCGGCATTGTGGACGCGGGCGTGGTGACAGGGCTGGCAGTGGGCATCGCCTCGATTCTGTACTTCCTGTGGCAGAAGCTGCGCCACCCCGAACGCCTCGACGTGGGCACTGACATTCCTGAGTCCGGCAGCGCTGCCCTGGCGCCGTGACTCGCAAACAACCGGCCTGCCTCGCGCACGGTCCAGCCTGCACGCCAGCGGTGGTCTGAGAATGCCAAAGCACAGCAACAAACTCAGCATCTGCGCCATCATCGTCAGCTTCAATCCTGATGCGAATGTGCTCACCTCGCTGCTGCGGCAGATTGGCACGCAGTGCGAATTCCTGCTGATCGACAATGCCTCCGGCAATCTGGAAAACTTCCGCAGCCTCGCCGAGGCCACGCCCCGCTGCCTGGGCGTGCACTCGCTGGACACCAACATCGGGCTGGCCAGTGCGCTGAATCTGGGGCTGCAAGAGGCCACCAGACGCGGCTATGGCTACGCGGTGCTGTTCGATCAGGACAGCCAGGTGCCGGTGTCTTTCTTTGCCAATCTGTACGCCTCGTTCATTGAGGCCGGACGTCTCAGTCCCATGCCGATTGCCGCCGTCGGGCCCCGCATCACCAATCCCACCTCGGGCACCAGCATGCCCTTCAAGCTGTTCTCGCGCTGGTTCGGCCGCACCGACCGCAAGCTGGGCGGCAGTGACCGGCTCTATCAGGCCGAGTTCCTGATCTCCTCGGGCTGCCTGATCTCGCTCAGCGCCTTGCAGACCATCGGGCCGATGCGGGACAGCTACTTCATCGACAATGTGGATCTGGAGTGGTGCTTCCGCGCCAGGGCCAAGGGCTTTGCCGTGGCGGGCACCGACAATGCCACGCTCTTCCACCGCATCGGCGAGCCCAGTGACGAACCGCTGGTGCGCGCCGGCATCATGGTGCGCCACAGCCCGCTGCGCAGTTACTACTCCACCCGCAACCGCTTTGCCCTGTACCGCGAGCCCTATGCGCCCTGGGGCTGGAAGCTGCGCGACTTCCCGCGCTTCCTGCTGAAGTCGCTGTGGCTGCTGCTGTTCTCGCCGCAGCGCGGGGAATACTGGGCGAACATCCGCAAGGGGCTGGCCGACGCGCGGAGCGTGGTGTGATGCCGCTGCCCCGCGTCGCGATTCTGCTGCCCACCTGGAACGGCGAGAAATACCTGCATGAGCAGGTGGATTCGCTGCTGGCCCAGGACTATCCCGACTTCATCATCGTCAGCCGCGACGACGGCTCCCGCGACAACAGCCCCGCCATCATCGCCGACTACGCCGCCCGCTTTCCGCAGCGCTTCCATATCGTGCCCGCAGATGGTCGCAATCTGGGCGCCAGCGGCAGTTTCGCGTTCTTGATGGCGTATGCCCTGCAGCAGAAGGCCGCGCTGGGGCTGATGAGTGCCTGGGTGATGCCCAGTGATCAGGACGATGTCTGGCACGCTGACAAACTAGGCAAGTCGATGGCGCGCATGCAGGCGCTGGAAGCGCAATTCCCCGGACTGCCACTGCTGGTGCACGGGGATCTGGAAGTGGTCGATGAGGCAAGGCGCCAGATCGCCCCTTCCTTCGTGCGCTACCAGGGCCTGAAGCCGTTGCGCAACAGCTTCGGGCGTCTGTTGGTGAGCAACACCGTCACCGGCTGCACGGCGCTGTGCAACGAGGCCTTGCTGCGGCGCGCCCTGCCCATCCCCGCCACCGCAGTGATGCACGACTGGTGGCTGGCGCTGGTGGCGGGGGCATTCGGCAAACTGGGTTTCATCGACGAGCCGCTGCTGCAATACCGCCAGCATGGGGCGAATACGATCGGGGCGAAGGAGTACAGGCGGCCACCGCTGCTCAAGGGCTTCTGGCGCCGGCTGCGGGATAGCCGCCATGATGTGCATTTGCGCATGCTGGCAGAACAGGCGCAGGCCTTTCGCACCGCCCATGCTGGCCGCCTGAGCGTCTCACAGCGCCTGGACTTGCGCATGGCATTGGCACTGGCAAGCCGCCACGTCATCGTCAGGAAACTCGCACTTAAGTTCTTCTTGTCGCGCTGAACTGTGTCTGCCTCCGCAAGCAGGGCAGACAACGCTTCTGTTCTGCGGCCATGCTTGCTAGGCTCCGATTCAAAACCAAATTCAAATCCAGTTCAAAACCAGGCCAGGAAGTGCGCAACGAATTTTTGTTGCTGTCGTCTTCCATGCACGGAGGCAGAAATGAACGCCATCTCCAGATTTCTTGCAAAGCTCGGCAACTTCAAGCGGCCTGGCACGCTGGCGGCTGAAGCACCGCCACTTGCCGATTCAGAACCAGGCGTTGCGGCCGAGTTTCCGCAAGCCCCGGCGGTGACCTCCGACGCAGCGCCAGAGGGCCGGGTCGACGCGGAAACCAGGAACAGGATTGCAAGCGAGCTGTGGAAAGAACGCGCGGAAGCACTGGTGACTGCCACAAAGCCCCTGGCGTGGAGTGACTCGCTGCTGGTGCATGAGATGTACATACAACCTCTGCTTTCCGGGGACACCGGACTGGGTTGGATGGAATATGTCGCGTTTCGATATTTTCCGAAACCTGTCGACATTGCCCTTAGCCTGGGCTGCGGAGGCGGCGCGCTGGAGAGGCACGGCCTGCTGCTGAAGATTGCCCGGCGCTTCAAGGGCATCGACGTTTCAGAAGGGGCGCTGGAGCTGGCGCGCAAACTGTCCCGCGAGGCGGGTTGCCAGGGCCTGATCGACTACGAGACCGCTGACCTCAACGCCCTGATTCTGCCTGAAAATGCCTACGATGCTGTCATGGCGTCGCAGTCCGTGCATCACATCGAAGCCCTTGAGCACTATCTGGATCAGGTGGTCAAGACACTCAAACCGGGCGGGCTGTTCATTGTCAATGAATTCGTCGGGCCCAATCAGTTCCAGTGGCGTCCTGCCCAGGTCGCCCATGCACAGCGCCTGCTGGATACTCTGCCGAAGAAATATCGCGGCAGTCTGCGTGGCAATGGTGAGAAGCAGACCATCAACTGTCCCACCATCGCAGCAATGAACGAGGTGGACCCTACGGAAGCCATTCGTTCCGATGACATTCTGGCCGAGATGAGCAAACGCTTCGACATCGTGGAGCGCAGAGATTTTGGTGGCACCTTGCTGCAGCTTGTACTGGACGATATCGCAGGCAACTTTGAAGACAATCCTGAAGACCGCGCGGTACTTCAGACGCTGTTCGACGAAGAGCACCGCCTGATCAGCAGTGGCGAGCTCACCAGTGATTTTACTCTGGTGATCGCCCGCAATCGCAAGTCATGAGTGGTGGCGCTGTGCCTTGCTGAGGCGTGAACGGCGGATTGCCTCCAGGCGCTGGCGCATGCGGGCGCCAATGCTCTGGGGCGAGAACTGGGTTGCCATCGTATTGCGAGCCAATTCGCCCAGCAGCTGAGCGCGTTCCTTGTCTCCAGCGATGGCGCGCATTTCCCTGGCAGCCTGCTCCAGGTCGGGAGCTGCCCAGACCTGACCTTTTTCATACGGGCCATAGTCCTGCTCAAGCGCTACCAGCTCGTAGTCAATGGCGATACAGTTGTTCCTTGTCATGTACTCCGTGTTTCCAGACCAGTTGGTCAGTATTGCCACCTTGCCAAGCGCCATGGCCTCGGCCGGGCCAAGTCCGAAGCCCTCCGAGTGATGAAGGGATACATAGCAGTCGATGATCGCGAGAAGGCCATTGATCTCGCGGCGCTCGAAGGGCCTGTGTATCACAACGATGTTCTGGTAATCGCCGATGAAGTTGCGCAGCGTTTCGAGTGCCTCGTCATCCGCATTGTTGACCTTGATGGCCAGGCACACGCTGTGGTCGGCAGGCGCGAATGCGCGCTGGAATGCCAGAATGGATCCGAAGGGATTCTTGCGCTGTGCAATGCTGTGGCGGTCGAACATGCTCAGAAATACAAAGGCATCCTCAGGAATCCCCACTTGCGTGCGTGACAGGGCGGCGATCATGTGAGCGGGCATGCTGACCGCATGAGGGATTGTCACAACGGGGATTGGCGACTTGGCGGCGATGGCCGAGTTGACAAAGGTAGAGGGCACCCATATTTCATCCAGCAGACCAAAGACGTCAGACCACCTGTCCGGAAATTCCGGCAGCTCCCACGCCCAGAAACCAATGGTGTAACGGCCCGCGAAAAACGCCTTGCCCAGATCCTTCATCACGGCAGGCGTATGGTCAGCATTGATGTGCAGCAGATTGATGTCGTACTGCGGAGAAGTCACTTCCTTGCGCTGCCACACAAGATTGCTCATGCGTGAAGGATTGCCCTTCTCGTAATTGATGACGCAGAACGGTATGCCAGAGGCGTCCAGTGCGGCGGCATTGCCACGCGAGGCCTCACCAACACCCATTTCGGCCCGGATATAGGCCACAAGATTGACGCCGTGCTGCTTCTCAGAGGCTGCGGGCGCCTGGGACACATTGGCCCGGACGTAATCGGGCAGTCGCAATGAACAATCCTCGCGCTCCAGGGACAAGGCCGGACTGTAGTAGGGATCGCCGCCAACGAAGCGCTTTTCCCAGCGCTTCCACATGGCTTTTTCGTCCTTGCCAATGGGCTTGTTGCGGCGGCTCACACTCTCGTGGTGAATGAGCTTGCTGTGGGGAGTCCATACATTCCTGTACCCGGCTTCCAGGCTGCGCAGACAAAGGTCAATGTCATTGCCCACCAGTGCCAGTGTTTCGTCGAAGCGCCCAAGTGCGTCGAACTTGCGCCGTTCAATCAAGAGACAGGCACCGGTATTGGCCGACACTTCCCGCGAGCAGGCATCCAGATGGCGGTAGAGGCCGGGGCCGGGCAACTGGCGATGAAACAGATGCCGGGCGCCGCCACCATGATCCACCAGGAAAACACCCCCATGCTGAATGGCGCCATTGGGGTAGAGCAGCATGCAGCCAACCGTCCCCACATCCTCCAGGCGTGCCAGGCGCACAAGTTCGTGCAGCCATTGTGGGTCGATACACTCGATGTCGTCGTTCAAGAACAGCAGAAGCTCACCAGTAGCTGCCTCAGCACCGATATTGTTCAGTCGCGACCAGTTGAAGTCTTCGTCACACTCCACAACGATGGCCCCTGAGGCCGCCGCATAGTCTATGCCTTCAGGGTTGCGACCACGGCTGTTGTCGAGCACGACAATTTCCACGTTGCCGTAGGCCGTTGAGCTTCTCAGCGTGTCGAGACAAGGCTGCAGATAACGCATTTTCCCCGTCGTTGGAATGATGATGGATACGCGAGGTTCCTCTGGCAGAGGCCATTGCACGCGCCGCAATTCAGGGTGAAGCGGTGCCGGCAATTGCAGCTGCGGGAACACGTCCCGAACAGCCTGCTGTTCTGCCTTTTGCCGCAGTTGCAAGACGTCAGTGGCCGGCACGGGCACGGACCACAGAACGCGAGCCACGCGTTTGAAGGCGCGCAGATCAGCCGTGTGCTGCTTTGCCAGATGCAGCAGAACTCTGTAGCGCCAGGCTGGGTCGCCGGAGTTCAGCGACTCCCTGGCGAGCGAGGGAACGTCGGTGCACAGAAGATAGACGCCACCGACATAGTTCTGGTTCAGCAGAAGCTCCGGTGACCATTGCCATGTGAACCACGGATTGCAATGTTGCCCCTGTGCTGTTCGCTCGTCATGATCACTCGTGACCAGCGCAGTGCTGTCGTCTGTTGCCGCCAGCAGTTGCACAAGCGCGTCTGGCTCCAGCAGCTCGCCCGCTGACAGGAATATTCTGTAACGCGTTCCAGATCGGCCCCAGGCAGCATCCGGCAGTGTGCTGTGTGAATACTGTTGCGGATTCAGGCTTGCCACCAGACCGACGATGGCGTCGCGCGCGTCTGCGCTGATGCCCGATGGCAAGAGTATCTCGCAATGCCACGCGACGTGAGTCTGCATGCGCAGACTGCCCAGCGTGGCGTTGAGTTCCTGCATGCCGGAGTCTGCCATCAGCATGATGTGGATATGGCCGTCGGCACCTGTGTCCTTTGGTGTCATTGCCATCTGTCCACTGGCGTGTGCTCGCCAGCGTTGATAAGTACTGTCTGAATCTGCGTAAACAAACTGGCGAGAGACACTGAAGGCATTGCCCGCCTTGTCCCGAACGTCAAGGCCAAGCACATGGGGGCCGGCATTCAGGGTGCTTGTGTCAATCCGCGAGGCATGGCCCAGCTGACGCGCATCTTCCTCGGTGGGGGCGCGGTGCTCAGTATGCCGCTCAAGATAATCGGCTGGCACGCTGCCGCACACAGCGCCGTCGAGAAGAATGTCGATACGCTCGAGTCCGTGGGGCGACCATGCCCAGGTTTGCAGCGTGAAGAAGTCCGCGCAACTGGCGCCGTCGGTGGCAGGGATCAGAATCTCGCACCTGATCGGATTGTCGGTGGTGGCAACAGGTGTCATGTCTGCGCGGCGGGCACTCAGGAATTGCCGCAGCGGGTTGATCACGTGCGCATCAAGGCTGCGCTTGACGCGACGATAGGGCCCCATCGCACGCCATGAAAATGACGCAAGTATCTGGCGCAAGTGCTGATCCAGTTCGCGGTGCGCCTGGTTCAGGACATGGTGATCATGCAGAAGCTGCTTGTGAGACTGTTGCAGATGCAGCAGATTTTCACGCAGGTCTTCCAGTGCCACGTCTCGTTCACGCATCTCGGCGTGGCACTGCGCCACCTCTGCATTGCGTTGGCGCAGCAATTCGGTGACATCGAGAAGTTCATCGTGAACCTTTCGCACCAGGGCGGACTGGTCTGCTGCCCCGAGCATCTGGTTGATGTCCGCGCCGCTCCAGCGCTGCCGCCATTTTTCGAACAGCTTTTCTCTGGCGAGTGCGATTGGATGGCCGCGTTGATAGCGCTGTTGCTCATCGGTGACTTCAGTCTCGGAGGCGCCTCCCAGGCGATACCAGGCACTGACGCGGTCCAGATGGACAAAGGCGCCGAGTGTGGAACATTGCATCCAGAAATCCCAGTCTTCGTAGATATCCAGGGTCTCGTCGAACTGACAGCCGGCATCGCGCAGCGAGGCGCGAAACAATGCGGCATGAATCGGAATGAAGTTGTCACGCTTCAGGCGGTCTGCATCAAACGGCACCGAGATGATGCGCTGCAGCGGCACGCCCTGCTTGTCGGTGCACTGGGTGGCACTGTAGACCACCACCGCTTCCGGGTGTGACGTGAATTCATTGATCAGCGCCTGCACGTGGTCCGCGGAAATCCAGTCGTCCTCGTCCAGGAACATCAGGAACTCGCCACGGGCGTGCCGCAGTGCCACATTGGCGGCCGAGGGCCGATTCCACGGCGTCTGCCCGCCAACCAGCACCACGGGTTTCGTGAGCGCCGCAGTGGCTTCCGGAGCAATCCCTTTGCCGCTCGCGTCTACCAGCACGATCTCGATGTGCGGATACGTCTGCTGCTCGATCGAGGCCAGGGCCTGCGCGAGTTCAGGTCGATTCATGCTCCGACACAGAATGGAGACCAGCGGCCGCGCCTGGTCAGTGCGCGTGCTTGCGTTGATGTCTGAAGGATTAATGGCTGGACCCTCTCGGCAGATCCGGAATGCGATGTCCGTGAAAGTAGGCAGCCGGCGTCGGCACACTGCTCAGGCCAAGTCGTTCCTGGCGGCGCAGTTCATGTTCGGTCAGCAGTTCCGGCTGGCGCAGCAGCTCGGGCGTCAGCACACAATAGGCCTCGGCAAATCTGACTGACGCCGGCAGCGTGTAGGTGCGGTAGCGGTTCAGCGCGAAGATCAGTTCGTCGTAGGGCTGGATGCCCAGCTGCGAGGGGTAACAGGCGATGGCGGCGCGCTTGGCCGCTTCGTGGGCCGTGATGTCCACCAGCACATCCACGTGTGGCAGCGGGGCGCCAATCTCGTACATGGCCACGCGCAGGGCGTGCCCTTCTTCCACAAGGCGCCGGGTGGCCTCTATGGCGATCCAGGCGGTGGCGCGGTGATCGGGGTGAATCTCGTGGATGGACGGCGTGAGGATCAGATCGGCGTCGGCCGCCAGAATGGCCTGCGTGGCGGCCGCCAGTGTGCGCTCGTCACACACGACACCACGGTCAGGCTCGCGCCAGAAGTGCACCTGCGAGAGGCCCAGCACTTTCGCCGCAGCCAGGGTCTCTGCTTCGCGCACGGCGGCACCGGCCTTGCCGTGCTCGCCGAAATCGCCCGAGGTCAGCAGCACGGCTTCTACGGCGATGCCTTGCCGGGTCAGCGCCAGGGTCAGCCCGCCACAGCCCAGCGTCTCGTCATCGGGGTGCGGCGCGAACACCAGGGCGGCGCGGCATTCGATGAGCGGACTGGCGTGATAGGGCGTCAGGCGTGATTCCATCGCGATCGCTCAGCTGACCTTGCGGATGATGATCGACTCCAGCACTTCTCCAATGAAGTCCAGGAACAGCGTGTCGAGGTCTTCGTTGAAATAGTCCTGGGACTTGTTGCCGATGGCGAGCACGCCCAGCATGCGTTCGCGACCGATCGGGCACAGGGCCACCGAGCGGATGCTGGCGGAGCGGTGCGGGAACAGGAACGCGGCCGTCTCCTTGCTGACAGCCTTGCACAGGGTGCGGCGGTCGCGCAGCAGAGTGGGGAAATTTTCCTGCAGGAATTCGGCGGATTCGAGCCGCGTGTGCTCGACATTGCGCAGATGGTCCGCCTGAAACAGGATGACGCTGCAGGCATCGATGCCGGGCTGGGTGCACAGATTGGCCTCGGTGGCGCTGGCAATCTGCGCCACCTCGTCTTCCATCAGCAGGGCCAGAATCAGCGCGCGGGTGACATTGAACAGCTGGTCGTTGTACTTGGCGGTCTCCAGAAGCTGATTGAGCGTGTGGCGCGATTCGATGCTGCGTTCGCGCAAAATCTTTACCTGCCGTTCCAGCAGCGAGATGGCCTGGCCGCTTTCATGGGGCAGGGTGATCTCGGCCAGCAGGGAATCCCGGTTGATGAAGAAGTCGGGATGCTGCTTCAGATAACTGGCTACCTGATCGGCGCTCAGCGTGCTGTTCTTGTCATTGTTCTGCTGTGGAGAGGTCTCGCTCATACGCTGTCTTCACTCATGGATTGAATGGGGATTGCTTCACGAATACTGGTCTGGATCTATGCAGCCTTCAAACACGCTGGTGGCCGGGCCGCGCATGATGACAGGCTGGCCCGCACCGGCCCAGCTCAGGCGCAGATCGCCGCCGGTGAGGTGGGCCAGCACGTCGGCGTCCAGCAGTCCTGCCGCCCGGCCGCACACCACTGCCGCGCAGGCGCCGGTGCCGCAGGCCTGGGTCTCGCCGGCACCGCGCTCGAACACCCGCAGGCGGATGCGGCCGCGGTCCACAATCTGCATGAACCCGACATTCACGCCTCGGGGAAAGTCTGGATGACTGCCCAGCGCTGTGCCGATGGCGCGCACCGGGGCCGCGGCGACATCGTCCACCAGGATCACGGCGTGGGGATTGCCCACCGACACGACGCGGAACGAGACAGTCAGTGGCTGGCCTTCCACAGTGAGCGTGCGCTGGTATTCAGGTGCCTGCGCTTCCTGCGCTGAAGCCTCAAAGGGCAGCGCGGCAGGTGTGAAATCGGGCGTCCCCATGTCGACTGTCACCAGGCCATCGTCTTCCACGGTCAGCACGATGACGCCGCGCATGGTCTGCACGCGCATGCTGCGGTGGCTGGTCAGGCCCTTGTCGAGCACGAAGCGGGCGAAGCAGCGCGCGCCATTGCCGCAGTGCTCCACTTCATTGCCGTCGGCATTGAAGATGCGGTAATTGAATTCCACGTCGGGACGCGTCGGGGCCTCGATCAGCAGCAGCTGGTCGAAGCCGATGCCGAAATGACGGTCGGCCAGACGTCGGATCTGGGCGCTGCTGAGCACGACGGGGTGCGAGATCAGGTCGATGACCATGAAGTCGTTGCCGAGGCCGTGCATTTTGGTAAACGGTAACTGCATAAAATCTCGTTATGGAAGCACTGATTCCAGTGCGAGCTGGTAGTCCAGCGTCTCGCGCTGCCGCACCACGGTGGCTTTGTCGCCTTCCACCATGATCTCGGCGACTCGATTGCGCGTGTTGTAATTGGAGCTCATCACGAAGCCATAGGCGCCTGCGGTGCGCACCGCCAGCAGATCGCCCTGGGCGATGGCCAGCGTGCGCTCCTTGCCCAGGAAGTCGGAAGACTCGCACACCGGACCGACCACGTCGTAGACCCGTTCGGGTACCGTGCCCGCCACGTGCTCCTGCACGGCCACGATATTCTGCCAGGCGCCATACAGCGCGGGCCGCAGCAGATCATTCATGGCGCCGTCCACAATAGCAAAGTTCTTGTGGGCGTTGTGCTTGAGATATTCCACCTTCGTCACGAACAGACCGGCATTCGCACAGATCGAGCGCCCCGGTTCCAGAAAAAGGCTGAGGCCGCGACCGGCGATGCGCGCCAGCACGGCGTGAATGAATTCCGCGGGGGCAGGCGGCTTCTCGTCGCGATAGCACACCCCCAGTCCGCCGCCCATGTCGAAGTGCCTGATGGCGATGCCGCGGGCTGCCAGGGTGTCCACCAGCAACAGCACCCGATCTATGGCGTCCAGGTAAGGCGCGATGGTGGTCAGCTGCGAGCCGATGTGGCAGTCCACGCCCACGATGTCGATATGGCTCATCTGTGCGGCGCGCAGATACACGTCCACGGCGGTGTCGATGGCGATGCCGAACTTGTTTTCCTTGAGCCCCGTGGAGATGTAGGGATGAGTGCCCGCATCCACATCGGGATTCACCCGCAGGGAGATGGGCGCGCGCAGGTTCAGACGCGCCGCCACGGCATTGATGCGGTCGAGCTCGGGTTCCGACTCGATGTTGAAGCAGCAGATGCCCAGCGTGAGCGCACGGGCGATCTCGTCTTCTGTCTTGCCCAGGCCGGAGAAGATCACCTTGCGCGGGTCGCCACCGGCACGGAGCACGCGGTCCAGTTCGCCGCCGGACACGATGTCGAAGCCGGACCCCAGGCGTGCCAGCACGTTCAGCACGGCCAGATTGGAGTTGGCCTTGACCGCAAAGCATGTCAGGTGTGGCGTGCCGGCCAGGGCTTTTTCATAGGCCAGAAGATTGTGCTCCAGTGCGGAGCGCGAGTAGATGTAACATGGCGTCCCGAAACGCCGGGCAAGGTCGGCGACCGGGATGTCTTCTGCAAACAAGGCATTGTCACGGTACTGGAACGGATCCATGGAAGAGCGTCCTGGGAGTCGGTGGAAAGTGGCGTCGATCAGCGCACGGAGGCCGTGAAGGCTGTCTGATCGGGTCGCTGCAGGGGGCCCTTCTGGCCGCAGCTCAAAAGGCCGCAGCACAGGAAAAGGATCAGTGTCAGGCGCAAGGAAGTGGTCACGATTCTGGGCTTGTCCGGGTTCTTGAAAGTGCCCGGATTATAGCCGCAGACGTGTCGCAAAAGCCACGCCGCCGGGGCTTGCAGGCCGTTCGTTCAGACTTGAAATCACGCACTGCTGTCCCCAGAAAGGCGGCTCGTTTGTCGTATACGGAACAATAATCATGATTGAAATTAATCAGTTAACGAAGAAATTCGACAATTTCACCGCCGTGGACAATCTCAGTTTCACGGTGCAGGAAGGCGAAGTACTGGGGTTTCTCGGGCCCAACGGCGCGGGCAAGTCCACCACCATGAAGGTGATCACCGGCTTTCTGGCGGCCACCTCTGGCTCGGTGAAGGTGGACGGGCACGACATCGCCACTGACCCGCTGGCGGTCAAGTCACTCATCGGCTATCTGCCGGAGGGCGCGCCCTGCTACCCCGACATGACGGTGCTGCAGTTCCTCGACTTCATC
>CAYWMC010000042.1:0-12201 GCA_964459345.1 uncultured Klebsiella sp.
TGGTGTCGCGGTGTGCTGCCACCCGGCAGACATCCTTGCGCTACCTTACCAGCAATCACGAAAAAGGAAACGCCCGAATGGAGGAAGGGCTAGAGCTGACGGGACGAAACGGCGATACTAAAGACCAGCCTGTTTTAAAACGGAGATATAAAAATGAAAAAAATCCGCACTGGATTCTGCCTGCTGACAAGCCTTGCACTATTGCTGCTGTTCCGCGCTCCCGTGTGGGCTGCTGACGCCCCGGAAACCATCCTCGTCAGCAGCACTGCCTTTGCGCACAATGAAGACATGCCGCTGCGCTACACCGCCTATGGCGAGAACGTATCGCCCGAACTGTCCTGGCGCAATCTGCCTGAAGGCACTCGCCAGCTGGCACTTGTCCTGGATGATCCTGTTTTCGGAATGCCGGCTTTCGTGCACTGGGTGGCATACAACATTCCAGTCAGCGCCACCGGCCTGCCAGAGGGACTCTCTGCGGACGCCATCGTGACCGTCCCCGGGCTGGAAGGCATGATCAATGGCGCCAACGGCACACGCCGTACCGGTTACTTCGGCCCTCGCCCCCCAGCCGACGGCAAGGTCCATACCTACAACTTTCGCCTCTATGCGCTCGACTATGAGCTGAACCTCCCGGACGGCTACAACAAGCAGAACCTGTTGCAGGCAATGGAAGGGCACATACTCGCGACAGGCCTGCTGACAGGGAATTATCAGTACACTGAATAATGGCTAAAACGCCCGGTGACGCTATACTTCCTGCGCTTCTGCTACACCGACTGCAAGTTATCAAGCACGCTGCGGGTCCCTGTGTGGACCCCGCAGTTTCAAGCCATTACGAGGAATTCGACATGCACAAGAAGACAGGATCAATTTTCAAAGCCATCACTGCAGCAGCGCTGATGACTGGCGCGATGACAGCACAGGCGGCCTGGGAATTGGATGGCGCCGCCTCTTCGTTCTATTACGTAACCAGCAAGGCTTCTGCCGTTTCGGAAGTCAATTCATTCACAGGCTTGAGCGGCGCGATCTCCGACGCTGGCGCAGCAAGCCTGGCAATCAACCTGGCCAGCGTTGATACAGGCATCGACATTCGCAACGAGCGCATGCGCGACATCGTGTTCCAGGTTGCCCAGTTCATGGAAGCCACCGTGAGCGTTCCGGTTGATGCAGCGGCTCTGAGCGCACTGGCGGTCGGTGACAGCATGACTGGCACCTATACAGCGACAGTCAGCCTGCACGGCATCAATCAGGAAATGGCAGCCGACCTCAAGGTTGTAAAACTGGCAGATGACAGCATCCAGGTAAGCACCGTGCGTCCGCTGATTGTCGGCGCGGCAGCATTCGGCCTTGCGGAAGAAGTGGAACAACTGCGAGTCATCGCGAATCTGGCATCGATCAATCCGAACATCGTTGTCAACTTCACACTGGTCTATAACCAGTAAGCAAAAAGCCCCCGTGAATCCACGATCCACGGGGGCTTTTCTTGTCAGACCGAAGCGCTGAACGCTTCGTCATGTATCAGTTTGCAGCAGTCTCAGCAGCCGCTTCGCCTTCCATGAATTCGACGTGAATCTCCAGCTCGATGTCGTCACCGACACCGAAGTTGGTGAAGCGATCCGCACCGAAATCAGAGCGCTTGAACTGCGCGCTGGCTTCGAAGCCAAGCGTGTAGCTGCGCGTCAGGAAGTTGCGGCCACCGCCATTGAAAGTCACGTTCAGTACCACTGGCGCAGTCACGCCGTGGAATGTCAGGTCGCCCTGAAACTGGAAGTTGTTTTCAGTCTGGCCGATGAACGATGTTGTTCTGAAAATGGCCTGCGGGAACTGACCGGCATCCAGCCAGCTCGGACCCATGAGCTCTTCTCCAAACTCGGGCAGGTTCACGTCCAGACTGGTCATGTCGACTATCACTTCCAGCTGGGAGTTCTGAATGTTCTCCGGATCGAAATCCAGGGATGCATCAAAATTCGTGAAGCGACCAATGAAGGTAGAGAAGCCCAGGTGATTGATCTTGAACAGGAGCGCAGCGTGGGACTTGTCCAGTACATAAGCGCCGCCACGCAGCTCGCTGACTTCAGTATTGAAGTCAGGCGTCAGCAGACGGTCACAGGACACCAGTGCCACGGAACACACCAGGCTCAGTGCAACCCAGCGCAATTTTGAAACGAATTTACTAGTCATTTAATGAACCTATGGACGATTGTCCCTGTTGTTAGTTACTGACCGGCGTACACGTCGACCTGGATTACCACGTCGTTCGGAATCGTCGATGTATTTGCCCAGTAACCCTGACCAACACCGAAGTCCAGTCGCTTGACGGTGACTTCACTGGTCAGATGGAGACGTGGCTGTCCGTCATACATCTCGATGTCGAGAGTGAACGGGAAGGCGATTGGGTGCGTCTGATTGCGGATGGTCAGGCTGCCTTCAGCGGTGAAGCTGTTGACAGACTGCAGACTGCACTTGGTGGCCTGGAAGCTGGCAGTGGGGAACTGATCGACGTCGAACATCTCGATGTCCATCAGGTAGTCCTTCACTTCAGCGCCGTCAACGGCGATATCGGCAATCGGAATGGTGACGGAGAAGTTGCACGCACCCGGGTTGGAGATATCGATGTCGAAGTTTGCTTCAACATTCTTGAATTCACCCTGATACGGAGTGCCTTCGTAGGAATACTTGAAAATGACGGTGGATTCCGCCGGATCAAGATCGAACACGGCAGCCTGAGCGGACACGCCAGTGAGCAGAACCAGCGGCGCAAGCGCCGCTTTGGTGAACAATTTACGCATGATAGTGACTACTCCTGTTTTTTGATTACGGCAGAGCATAAGCAAGCAATTCTGTTGGCTTGCCCGATCCGCTTACAAACATGGCTACGTACTGCTTGCCGTCATGCTCGTAAGTGAAGGGTTGCCCTGTCTGTGTGTTGGGCAACTCAATTTTTACAATCATTTCACCAGTCGTTTTGTCGTGCACATACAGGCCCGGGCCACCGCCTACGCCTTCACCGACAAACAACAACGTCTTGGTTACCAGCACGCCAGCGCGTGTCGGTACACCAGTTCGACCGAGATCGATGCCAGCCAGTGCCGGATTGCTGGCAATGTTGGCAGGTGTATCAGCATTGGGGATCCACCACTTGTGGTCGCCACTGTTCATGTCGATGGCGGTGACGCGGCCATAAGGAGGCTTGATGATCTCAAGGCCGCTCACGCGCGGAACTCGCACACCGAATGCCTGGCTGAAGGCGAGATCGGATTCAGGATCCTTCTCGACAGACAGTACGGCCAGCGCTGTTCTGGAAGGCACATAGAGGATGCCGGTTTCCGGATCCAGTGCAGAACCTTCCCAGTTGGCGCCACCCGTGGCAGACGGCAGACTCAATGTCCCCACTGTGCCATCGGCGGCAGTGGACAGAGAAGGAGGAGCATACACGTTGTCGAACATGCGGAAGCGCTTGGTTGCTTCTACTGCCGCGGCACGCAGCTCGGGTGTCCAGTCGATCAGGTCATCCTCGGTCACGCCCTGACGATCGAACGGTGCAGGCTTGGTCGGGAATGGCTGAGTCGGGGAGTACCACTCGCCGGGAACATCGCCGATTGGAACTGGCTGCTCTTCGATTGGCCAGATCGGCTCACCTGTTTCACGGTCAAAGGTATAGACCCAGGACTGCTTGGTGACCTGCATCACTACCTTGCGGCCATTGGGCAGGTCGGCCAGCACCGGGGCAGAGGGGTTGTCCCAGTCCCAGATGTCGTGGTGAATCAGCTGGTAGTGCCACTGGCGCTCGCCAGTAGTGATGTCCAGAGCCACCAGGGCATTCGCGAACAGGTTGTCGCCCGGGCGGTCGCCGCCGTAACGGTCACCAGTGGCAGATTCAACAGGCAGATAGACGTGATTGAGCTCGGGGTCACCAGACATCGGGGCCCACACACCGGCGTTGCCAGTGAAGTTCACACCTTCGTCCAGCCAGCTTTCAAAACCGACTTCGCCGCGCTCGGGAATGGTCTTGAAGGTCCAGAGCAGCTCGCCTGTCTGTACATCGTAGCCGCGCACGTCGCCCTTGACGTTGATCATGGAGCGTGGACGCATGCCCACACGGTGCGCAGGGCCGACCACGGCCACGCCATTCATGACGAAGGGGGGCATGGATGAACCGATATCCACGTCGTCGTAACCATCGGCATAGGCATTGCGCAGACCGTCAAACAGGTCAACGATGCCGTTCTCGCCAAATTCAGGATCAGGAATACCAGTTGCCGCATCCAGAGACACCAGATGGAAACCCGGAGTAATCACGAGGATACGAGCCTTGTCGCCATCACGCCAGAAAGCCACGCCACGACCGGCACCCTTGCGCGGTGCGGTATCGAAGCGCTCGCCTTCCTGAGGACGCCACATCCACAGCAGCTGGCCAGTCACTGCATCAATGGCGATCACGTTGCGCGTGTCACCAGCAGTGGCGTACAGGACGCCATCGACTTCCAGCGGGGTAGAGGTGTTGTTGAATTCCGGAGATGTACCGAATTTCTCAGTGGCGAAACGCCATGCGATCTGCATGGAACCGACGTTTTCGGCATTGATCTGGTCCAGCGGTGAATAGCGCTGCGCTGCCATGTTGCCGTTGTAGTCAGGCCAGTCTCCGGCGTATACGTCAGTCCCGGACTGGCTCCACGCCGCCGGGGCACACACCAGGATGCCGACACTCGCTATGAATGACGGAATCAAGCCTTTTCTTATTGTCATCTTGAACTCTCCCAATATTACTTCTGGAAATCGTGGGCACTCTCCGATCGAGTAGACCGCGCTGACTGGCCGCTGATTCCGCACCGGAAACAGAGCGAAAATGGTGCAAAAGTGGGCCGGATTCAGGCAGCCGGAAGAATAAGCAATCTGCCTGTTACAAGCAAGCCGGAACAGGCCCTGCAGCCCGGTAAATTTGCCATTTTGTGTAACTTTCGCGGCAGCCGGAGCAGGCCTTTCAGGCCAGCTCCACAGCCACTTTCTGCAGCTGCAGTTCGTGCATGTGGCGGTACAGTCCGTCCTGGGCGAGCAGCTGGCTGTGCGTCCCCTGCTGCATGATTCGGCCATGGTGCAGGACGATGATCTGGTCAGACTCGATGATGGTACTGAGCCTGTGTGCGATGGTCATGATGGTGGTGTTCCCGCGCAGTGTCGCCAGCGCCTGCTGAATGACGGCTTCGGTATGGCTGTCTATGTTGGCGGTAGCTTCGTCGAGAATCAGGATGCGGGGCTTGCGGGCCAGCGTACGCGCCAGCGACAGCAACTGACGCTGCCCTGTGGACAGATTGCCCCCCCGCTCACCCAGCAGCGTGTCGTACCCCAGCGGCAGGGACATGACGAAGTCATGCAGCTGTGCCTTGCGGGCAGCCTCGACGACCTGGGCATCACTCATATCCATGCCCAGCGCGATATTGTCACGGATTGTGCCTGCACTGATGAAGGGGTCCTGCATCACCACGCCCACACCATCGCGCAAGGCCTGCTGATCCAGATCGGCGAGGGGCGTGTCGTCCAGCAGGATCCTGCCCTGTTGCGGGGTATAAAAGCGCAGCAGCAGACTGATCAAGGTGCTCTTGCCACTGCCGGTGTGACCCACGATGGCGAAAAACGCTCCGGCGGGCACGTGGAAACTGATATCGCTCAGCACCTGCTGTTCCCCGTCGTAGCTGAATCCGACATGCTCGAAACGCACCGCCCCCTGCAGTTCGCGGTGTACAGTCGCTGCCTGCACCTCGCCAGGTTCGTCCATGATGCCGAAGACGCGCTCACCTGCCACAACAGCCTGCTGCAGCAGACTCAGCCTTTGCGTCATCTCGACCACCGGCTGGGTGATCCTGGACAGATAGTTCACGAAAGCATAGATGACACCGACTTCCACCGTTCCGGCGAAGGATTGTGTCCCGAAATACAGCAGCAGTCCCGCCAGTGTCAGCGTTCTGAGCAGATCCGGAAGGGGGCGCAGCATCAGAGCATCAAGACGCAGATTGCGCATTCTCGCCCTGAACAGGTCCTGACTGATGCGGCGAAACTGTCCGGTGAAACGCTGTTGCTGGTTGAGGATCTGCACCAGGCGCATGCCCTGAATGGACTCGTTGAGCGACGCATTGATCCTGCTCAGCACGCTGCGTGCCTGGTGGTAGCGGGGTGCACTGAGACGCTGGTAGAAGTACATCACCACGATGACCGTGGGCAGAATGATGCTGCACACGAGCATCAGACGCACATCCAGCCAGGCCATGGCGATGAAGATGGCGATGATCAGAGTCACGTTCTGCACAAACGTGGACATTACCTGCACGAACAGCTCCTTGATGGCCTCCGTGTCATTGGTAATGCGGGACACCAGGCTTCCGGTGGGGCGGTGATCAAAATAGCTCAGAGGCTTGCGCATCACGGCGGCGAAGACCTGGGAGCGGATCGTGCGCACGACGGAGAACGCCATCTGATTGAAACGCATGGCATTCTGATACCCCGCCCAGGCCGACAAGCCGTACAGACCGGCGTAGGTCCCACCCAGCAGCACCAGATCCCGGACAGGGTAGTAGCCCGCCGTGATGTAGTCATCGATGAAGACTTTTACCAGGACCGGACCCATGACCTGCCCGAGAGTGGCCAGCAAAAGCAGGCCAGCCGCCTGCCAGAGCAGACGCGGATACGCCAGGCTGTAGCGCAGCAGCCTTCCCAGCGAGGCGGTGTTGATGCCCTTGCGCAATTCATCGTCCTGATTCAACGGTGCGCTCCAGTTTCTGATAGTCATGCATCTGCGCGTACCAGCCTCGCTGGGCCAGCAACGCCTGGTGAGTGCCGCGCTCGGACACGGAGCCATGGGAAAGCACGATGATCTCGCTGGCATCCTCCACCGCGGAAAGGCGATGGCAGAGTACGAAGCTTGTGCGCCCGGCACGCACCTGGCGCAGGTGCATCAGGATATTGCGTTCGGTGGCGACATCCACGGCCGAAAGCGCGTCATCCAGAATGAGAATGGGGGCATCCAGAAGCAGGGCACGGGCGATTGCAATGCGCTGCTTCTGGCCTCCCGACAGGGTAATGCCACGCTCGCCCACCAGGGTGTCATAGGCATCGGGGAAGCGCAGAATGTCCTTGTCGATGCTGGCCAGCTGCGCGACGGCACGAATCTCGTCGAGGCTCGCGTCGGGGCGCCCCATGGCAATATTCTCGGCAATCGATGCCGTAAACAAAAATGGGTCTTGCGGCACCATCGCGATCGCGCCGCGCAGAGCGTCCAGCGTGAGCTGCTGCACCGGCACACCGCCAATACTGATCGCGCACCCGGGGTCATCGAAGCTGCGCAGCAGCAAGGAGATCAATGTGGTCTTGCCGGCGCCGGTAGCCCCGACGATGCCCACGGTGTCTCCTGCCGCAACCCGCAGATGAATGTCGTGCAAGGCCGGCGCATGGCTGTCGGGATAGGCAAACGACGCAATGTCGATCTGCACGCTGCCATCAGGAATCTGTGACACCTGCCCGGTGTCCTGAACGGGCGACGGCGTCAGCAGCAGAGACTCTATGCGCTCCCAGGCGGCCGAGCCGCGCTCGACGATGTTCAGCAACCATCCGTAAGCAAACATCGGCCAGATAAGAAAACCGAGATACATGGTGAAACTGGTGAGCTGCCCGAGCGTCAACTGCCCGCTCTCGACCAGCACCGCACCGGCACTGATGCACAACAGGAAAGAGGAACCAACGGTTATGAAGATCGCCGGGTCATAGAGCGAGTCCGTCGCGGCGACTCTGATATTGGCCTCCGCGGCGCGATCCGCGATTCGCAGAAATTCGCGATCCTCCTGCTCCTCAAGGCCGAAGGCCCGCACCATGCGGATCCCCGAAACACTTTCCTGCACGCGATCATTGAGGTCCGAGAAGCGCTCCTGAGCATCACGAAACCCAACGTGCAGGCGCTTGCCAATGATCATGAAATACCAGGCCATCAACGGAAATGGCAGCAATGCCAGCAATGTCAATTTCCAGCTGATCATCAGCATCATGATGGCAATGACCAGCACGCCGGTAACCAGACCGTCTATTCCAGAGAGAACACCTTCCCCGGCTGTCATCTCCAGTGCCGAAATGTCGTTCGTCGCTCGCGCCATCAGGTCGCCGGTGCGGTGTTGTCTGAAGAACTGCGGAGACATTCTCGTCATGTGCGCATACAGGCGCTGACGCATTGTCTCTGCCAGATGAAACGAGGAGTAGAACAGAAAGACGCGCCAAAGATAGCGCATGACATACACCGCGAGGGCAATCGCGATCAGCATGGCAACGAAGCGCCACAGTATGGGGGACGTCAGGGTGCCTTCAACAACATGGTCGATGACCCGGCCAGTGATCCACGGAATGGTCATCTCCAGAAAATCGACGCCGATCAGCATCAGAATGGCAGCCGTATAGCGGCGCCACTGCGATCTGAAATACCATCCCAGCTTGATGAACAACGCCATGTCGTACCCTGCACTGCCGCCTGTCGCGAATCCTGGAAGGCCGGCAGTCTAGCAGGGTTTGTGAGTGCTGTGGCCGGCTCAGCCCCGAACTAATTCCGGGCAATCTGAAATTGCGCATTTACGCGAGGAATGTCTTTGCTACAATAGCGCACCGTTCTAACAGCCCCCCACCTTTCAATGCACCATCCTGGAGGTTACCAAACCGTCAATGAACACAGAATACACTCGTGTGGAAGACTTCTACGATCCGGAAACCTTCCGGCGTATCAAGGCCTTGGCTGATACCAAGGAAACTCCGTTCGTCGTGATAGACATCGCAACGATCGAGAATGCGTACGATACGCTGAAGGACCTCTTCCCCTACGCGAGCGTGTACTATGCGGTCAAGGCAAACCCCGCGCCCGAGATCATCAGGTCTCTTCGCGACAAGGGCTCCAATTTTGACGTAGCGTCCATTTACGAGCTGGACAAACTGCTGGCGCATGATGTCTCTCCAGAGCGCTGCAGCTACGGCAACACAATCAAGAAAAGTAAAGATATCAGGTACTTCTACGAGAAGGGTGTGCGCATGTATGCCACTGACTCAGAAGCTGATGTCCGCAATATCGCCAAGGCTGCGCCCGGCTCACGTATCTATGTCCGTATCCTGACAGAAGGCAGCGGCACCGCCGACTGGCCCCTGTCACGCAAATTCGGCTGCCAGAGCGACATGGCGATGGACCTGCTGGTGCTTGCCCGCGACCTGGGGCTGGTGCCCTACGGCGTTTCCTTCCACGTTGGCTCGCAGCAGCGCGACATCGGCGCCTGGGATGCGGCGATTGGCAAAGTGAAAGTGATCTTCGAGCGCCTCCAGGAAGAAGACAACATCACGCTCAAGATGGTGAATCTGGGCGGCGGCTTCCCCGCCAACTACATTACACGCGCCAATACCCTGGACACCTATGCGGAAGAAATCACGCGCTTCATCGAGGAAGACTTTGGGGACGATTTCCCGGAGATCATTCTGGAGCCGGGTCGCTCGCTGATCTCCAACGCCGGCATTCTGGTGTCTGAGGTAGTGCTGATCTCGCGCAAGTCGCACACGGCACTGCAGCGCTGGATATTCACGGACGTCGGCAAGTTCTCCGGCCTGATCGAGACGATGGACGAGTGCATCAAGTACCCGATCTATACCGAGAAGCACGGTGAACTGGAAGAAGTCGTCATCGCCGGGCCAACCTGCGACAGCGCCGACATCATGTACGAACACTACAAATATGGTCTGCCACTGAACCTGGCGATTGGCGATCGGATGTACTGGCTCTCTACAGGGGCCTATACAACGAGCTACAGTGCCATTGAATTCAATGGCTTCCCGCCGCTGCGCTCCTACTTCGTGTAAAGCAGGCAGGGCCTGGTGCCCTGCCCCTCCTGCCAGCCCTGCCCCTTCAGCTTGACGCAGACTCCACCACGCTGCCTTCCTCCTCCGGGAGGGAGAGCAGCTTGTTGCTGACTACGCCACTGGTTATGGCCCCGCTGACATTGAGCGCAGTGCGCCCCATGTCGATGAGCGGCTCGATGGAAATCAGCAAGGCAACGATGGTGATGGGCAAGCCCATGGCTGGCAGCACCACGAGCGCAGCGAACGTTGCTCCGCCCCCTACGCCTGCAATGCCGAAGGAACTGATGGCGATGATGGCCACCAGACTGATGATGAACATCGGGGCTGTCGGGTCCACACCCACCGTCGGCGCCACCATCACTGCCAGCATTGCCGGATAGATGCCCGCACAGCCATTCTGGCCGATCGTGGCGCCAAAGCTCGCCGCCATGTTGGCGATGGGCGATGCCACCTTCAGCTCTTCTATTTGCGCCTTGACGGTCAGCGGTATCGTGGCAGCGGAGCTGCGTGTGGCGAAGGCGAAACTCAGCACCGGCCAGATCTTGCGGAAGTACGAGACGGGACTGGTGCCTGTCGACATCACGAACAGCGCGTGCACGCCGAACATCAGTCCGATGGCCACGTAGGATGCCAGCACAAAGCCGATCAGATTGAGGATGTCCTGCGCATTCGAGCTTGCTACCACATAGGTCATCAGCGCCAGAATGCCATAAGGCGTCAGGCTCATGACCATGCGCACCAGCTGCATCACCACGGCCTGTGCAGCGTCAATGAAGCCGTGAATGGTGTTGCGGTGCTCTGGTTTGTCGCGACACACCAGCAGTGCAGCAATCCCTGACAGAATGCCGAAGATCACCACCGAGATGATGGAGTTGTCACGGGCTTCCGTCAGATCGGAAAAGATGTTGGTCGGGATGAAGCCTGCAATGATGTCGGGAAGACTCAGCCTGCTGACGACGGTGTCCAGGCGCCCTTCAAGCACCTCTGCCCGCGCCGCCTCGCGCGCACCCGCCACCATGCCCTCGGCTGTCAGGCCGGTCACCAGCGTCACCGCAATTCCGATCAGCGCAGCCAGCGCCGTGGTCAGCACCAGCATGCCGATGACCGAGCCGCCAATCTTGCCCAGCGACGCGATGGCATCCATCTTCAACACCGCAGCAATCATGGTCACCAGAATGAGGGGCATGATGATCATGCGCAACAGCCGCACATAGCTGTCGCCCACAAGATTGGTCCAGTTCAGTGTTTCCGTCATCACGTCAGTGCCACTGCCGTACAGCATCTGCAGCACGAAGCCGAATGCCAGCCCCAGCAGCAGACCCGTGAACACGCGACGCGAGAGCGAGGACTTGTTGCGTCCTGCCATGTGAACGATGAAGAGAAGGCCAGCGAAGGCCGCCAGATTGAGGACAGTATAAAGGCTCATGAGGAAGGGCTCTTTCTTGTAGTTTGGCGGCCAAAGTAAACCAGTCAGGTTTTCGACACAAGAACAAAGTCTGTGCCAGCCGGATCAATCCGGCAGGTTGGACATCATGATGGACAAGGTATCGGAACGGAATTCACGGCGGTACAGCACACCAACCACCCAGGCAGACAGCAGCATGAAAACCCAGAAGTTCACGAACCAGCCCAGCACCGCCATGCTGAAGTAGTACGTTCGCAGCCCATTGTTGAAATTGCCCGCAGCCTTGGACGCCATTTTCGAGATGCTTTCAATATGCCGCTCGATCACCTCGTCCGGTGCATTCTCACTGCGCTCGGGCACACCGCCCAGCATTACCGAGACCTGCCCGAACTGCCGCAGACCCCAGGTGAATTTGAAGAAGGCGTACACAAACAGGCAGATCAGCAGCAACACTTTAAGCTCCCACTCACCCCGGGAGTTCTGGTCGGAGAACGGGATTTCGCTGAGCATCAGGATCACGGTCTCCGACGAGGTGCCCAGCACCGTCATCAGACCCGCCAGGATGAACAGCGTCGTGGATGCGAAGAACGATACATTGCGCTCCAGATTCGCAATGATGTTGGTGTCTGCAATCCGGTTCTCGCGGCGCAGCGCCTTGCGTATCCATTGCTTGCGGTGGCGGTGCATCGCGAATGCCAGCGTTGGCGTGTTGTGACTGCGTTTTGCGGTGTAACGAAAATAGCCGCGAAAACACAGCAGAAAAAACACCACGGCCGCGAAGTTGCCGATGTTCTGTTCCAGGAATGTCCCAGTATCCATTAAATTCTCACAAGCTTATTTCTTTATGTGATAACCAGTCTTGAAGATCCACCACACTGTGGCCATGCAGGCCACCAGGAACAGCACGATCATGGCAAGACTGACGCCAATGC
>CAYWMC010000043.1:0-12198 GCA_964459345.1 uncultured Klebsiella sp.
TGACACCATACCTGCAACAATACTCACAAAGGGACGCCAGCCATGCGCTTGTCACTCATTCCCACACTATTGGCCGTCATTGCACTGGCATTGTCCTCTGCTGCTCATGTGCGCGCGCAGGCGGCGGATTCGGCCATCAGGCCATTCACCATTCAGATTCCCGAAGCAGACATTGAAGACCTGAAGGCACGTCTTGCCATGGCCCGGATTCCTGACCAGATTCCCAATACGGGCTGGGACTATGGGACGGACATGAGCTATCTGCGCGAGTTGATCGATTACTGGCGCAATGACTTCGACTGGCGCGAGCAGGAGAGTGCGCTCAACGAATTCGATCAGTTCGTCACACAGATCGACGGCGTGGATATCCACTTCATCCACCAGCGTTCTACCCACCCGGATGCCATGCCCTTGTTGCTGACCCATGGCTGGCCTGGTTCCATTGCGGAATTCCGCAAGATCATCGGACCACTGACACAACCAGAATTGTATGGTGGCGACCCGGCGGATGCTTTTCACGTTGTGGCTCCTTCACTGCCGGGCTTTGGTTTTTCCGGCAAGCCGACCGAGCGCGGTTACAACCCCGAGCGCATGGCACATACCCTGGCCGCGCTGATGCAGCGCCTGGGCTACGAGCGTTATGGCGCACAAGGTGGCGACTGGGGAGCCATCATCAATCGCATCCATGCTTACCGCTATGCAGACCGGTTGATTGGACTGCACTCCAATTTCGTGCTGGCGAACCCGCCGGCCGATCAGGCGCTTGCCGATGCAGTCCCCGAGGCCGAAATGTCCGCTCGCGAGCAGCGTCAGGCGTACATGCTCAATGAAGTGGGCTATCAGCAGATTCAGGGTACCAAGCCGCAATCGGTGGGCGTCGGACTCAATGATTCCCCTGCAGGTCTTGCTGCGTGGATTGTCGAGAAGTTCCACGGCTGGAGCGACATCGACAGACGCCTTCCGGCGGGCTACGGACTGGAAGAAAAGTTCACCAAGGATGAGATGCTCACCAATATCAGTCTGTACTGGTTCACATCCTCCATCACTTCTTCGGCCCGCATCTACTTCGAGAATCGCAATGTGGCGATGCAGGAGCCACTGGGATTCGTGACCGTACCAACGGCGGGCGCCATCTTCCCATCCGAGATTTACCTCACACCCAGAATATGGGCGGAGGCCAGTTACAACATTGTCCGCTGGACCCCCATGCCGCAGGGCGGGCACTTTGCTGCGATGGAGGAACCAGAGCTTTTGCTGGAGGACGTGCGCGCCTTCTTCCGCACGCTGCGCTGACCAGACACCCCAGGGACTTCCCGCATGGCATTCTTCCTGAGTTGTTCGAATCGCATTGAGTCCCTGCAACGACAACTGGCCGGTCTGCTGCGCGAACATCCGCTGGCAGACCCTTTTCAGAAAGAAGTCATCCTGGTGCCCAGTGCCGCCATCAAGCGCTGGCTGAATCTGCAGATTGCCACGCAGCACGGCGTTGCTGCCAACATCGACTATCCATTGCCTGCCTCGTGGATATGGCAACTTGCTGCCAATGCTCACAGTCAGGGTACAGGCGCCAGTCCCACGCAGGACCCTCTGTCCCGCGAGCAGGCTGCCTGGCAGATCTTCGGTGCCTTGCCCGGGCTGCTGGCGCTTCCAGAGTTCGCCACCTTGCAGCATTACCTGCACGAAGATGCCACGGCCGTGAAGCGCTGGCAGCTCGCCCAACGCATCGCCGATGTTTTTGACCGCTATCAATATTATCGACCCGACTGGATTCGCGCCTGGAGTCAGCCCTCTGGCGCAAGACCTTTGCCTGGTGTGCAGGTACCTCCCTGGCAGCCTTTGCTGTGGCGAGCGTTGATCGCTGACTGCGCCGGCCAGCACCGGGTGGCACTGCTGGACAAACTGCTCAGAGTGCTTGAATCCGGCGACGGCAATGCCATCGCTGCGCTGCAGTTGCCTGACCGCCTGTGCTGTTTTGCGCTGTCCAGTCTGCCAGCCCTGTTCGTGCACGTCGTTCGCGCCCTTGCTGGCCATGTGGACATTCATTTCTACCAGCACAGCCCTACGGATCAGTACTGGGCTGATCTGCGCAGCAAGAAGTCCCAGGCGCGGCAGCGTGTGGAGAATCCGGCACTGGCGGACGATGGCGAGATCGGCAATGAGCTGCTCGCTTCCTGGGGGCGGCAAGGACAGTCCTTTCAGGACCAGCTGCTCAATTTCGACCTGCTCGATTCCGTGGAGTGGGAAGATTATCCGCAGCCCGGCGCCGACACGCTTCTGCACCGCCTGCAGAACGACATGCTGGCCCTGAACGAGAGTGCGCAGTCTGTCGCCGTTGATGAGTCCATCCGCGTGAACGTCTGCCACAGCGCGCTGCGCGAGTGCCAGGTGCTGCACGATCACCTGCTGCACGCCATGGACAAGGACAGGACGCTGACGCCGGAAGACATCCTGGTGATCGTCCCGGAGATCAGCCGCTACGCGCCCGGCATCGAGGCAGTGTTCAGGCGCGACGCACTGCCAACGCGCCCGTTCATCCCCTGGAATCTCTCGGACATTACCGTGGTCGATGAACATCCGCTGGTGCGGGTGTTCTTTGCTCTGCTGGCTCTGCCGGGTTCGCGTTTCACATTCTCTGAAGTCATGTCCATTCTTGAGGTGCCACGTGTCGCCGACACCTGGGGCATCGACACGGCCCAGCAGGACGAGTTGTATGCGCTGCTGCAGGCGGCGCAGGCCCGCTGGGGGCTGAGTGCCGAACACAAGACAGCGCTGGATCTTCCCGCGACTGCGCAGAACACCTGGGCACACGCGCTGGATCGCCTGCTGGCTTCCTACGCCCTTGGCGATGAAGAGCTGTGGCAGGGCATTGCGCCGCAGGCTGGCGCGACAGGTGGGCGGGCACTGGCTCTCGGCCGCTTCATGGAGCTGCTCGGCGTGCTCGATCACTGGCGCGTGGAATTGCAGCGGCCACACCCGGGAGGGGAGTGGCAGATTCGTCTGAATCGAATGCTGGATCAGGTGTTTGGACCAGGCACAGAGGAAGAGGACCGCGTGCAGCAGATTCGCGATGTGCTTGCAGACCTGCATTTGCAGGCCGGGGAGCAGATACTTTCCAACGAACTGCTCACGTTGTGGCTTGCCGACAGCCTTGGTTCGCGCACCGTGCACAATCGTTTCTTCAGCGGCGGCGTGAGCTTCTGTGGTATGCGGCCGATGCGCAGTCTGCCGTTCCGGATGATCTGCGTGCTGGGCATGAATGACACTGCGTTCCCGCGTCGCGAGTCGGTGCTGTCCTTCGATGCCATGGCCCTGCAGCCCCGGGCTGGTGATCCGCGCAAAGGAGATGAGGATCGCTACCTGCTGCTGGAGACGTTGCTGTGTGCACGGCAGTCTCTGTATCTGAGCTACACCGGGCGCAGTCTAGCCGATAATTCCGAGTGCCAGCCCTCTGTGCTCCTGAGGGAGTTGCTGGACGTGCTCGACGCCCGCTATCTGCCGAAGGATGCCAAAGCCGGGCGCATGAGCGAGTGCATCACCCGCGTGCAACCCATGCAGGCCTTCAGCTGGCGACACTTCGCGGCAGAGGCGGCGGACCAGGTGACCCCCGGCTACGACGACTGGTGGTGTCAGATTGCCCGTATCCTGCAGAGTCGCCCCGACACCGCGCCTCGACTGGCCTGGCCGACCGCTATGCTTGCACCGCCTGAAGAGGCTGTCGGACAGATCGAACTTTCTCGCCTGGTGAAGTTCCTTGAACACCCGGTCAAGGCTTTCTTCAACAATCGACTGCGCGTGTACCTGCGGGAGGAGACCACGGCAGAAGACGAGGAAGTGTTCGCCCTGGACGGCTTGCAGTCCTGGAAATTGCAGAAGGCCATGGCGGATATCTGGATGCAGAGCGACACTGAACCGCAGTCTCTGCAGGCGAGTCTTGTTGCACAAGGCGTGCTTCCCCACGGCAGTCAGGCCATGATGGCCTTCGAGAATGTTGCCGGCAAATCAGAAGCCCTGCGAACGAAACTCGCGCCCTATCGCGGGCGTGCAACGCTGCCTCTGAGCATCGATCTTTGCCTTGCGGTGTCCGGCGCGCAGGTCGGCATGCTGCGCCTGCATGGTCAGATCAAGGACTACCGGCCCGGGCTTGGGCTCATGCACTTCACTCCTTCCAGGCTCAAAGGCAGGTCGGTGTTGCGCCTGTGGGTGGAACATCTGGCACTGTGCGCCACGGGACAGCTCAGGGACGGTGAATGCAGTGAGCTGCATTGCAGCGACGAGAGCCGCAGGTTTGCCGTGCTGGATGCCACGCAGGCGTGTGCCTTGCTTGCCGATTTCATGGCGATCTATCTGCAAGGCATGCAGCGGCCATTGCCTTTGTTCCCCACAGCGAGCTATCGCCTTTGCAGTGATAGCCTGAGCAAGGCGGAGCAGGACTGGGCGGGCAATGAGTACTACCAGACAGGCGACAGCGAAGACCCGTATATCCAGCTGGCGTGGCGTGGCTGTACTGGCTCGCCTGTCAGTCTGGAGGAACACGTGACCCTCGCACAGCGCATCTATGGCGCGGCCTGCCAGGCAGGAGTGGAGCCATGAACCTGCAGGCAGCAAACGCGCGAATCCTGGATGCCGCTGCTACGCTGCAGATGTCGCTGCCAGGGGCCAGGCTGATCGAGGCCAGTGCCGGCACCGGCAAGACCTACGCCATCAGCAATCTCTATCTGCGCTATGTGCTGGAAGGCACCCGCGTCAATGCGATTCTTGTCGTGACGTTCACGAATGCCGCGACGGAAGAGCTGCGCGGCCGCATCAGACTGCGCCTGCATGAGACGCTGCGACTTCTGGAGTCGTCCCCCGAGGCGACGCAGCCGCCTGTCCAGGATGTCTTTCTGGCCGCTCTGCTTGAGCAGCGTCAGACATTGTCGGAGGCAGAGCAGGCATTGCAGTGCGAACGACTGCGTCTGGCAGTACGTACCATGGACGAGGCCGCCATCTTCACAATCCACGGCTTCTGTCAGCGGGCTCTTGTGGACCACGCATTCAACAGCGGGCAGCCCTTCGAGATGCAGCTGATCAATGATGATGACGGGCTGTGGCAGGACGCGCTCAAGGACTGGTGGCGGCGCAGCACCTACCTGCTGGAGCCATCCAGACTGCACTTGCTGACGCGGGTGTTTCCTTCCGTGGACGCTTTGATCGCGCTGCAGAAGCCCCTGCGGGAGGCGCGCGGCAAGCGCATTCTGCCCGTTGCGCGGGGCTTGCTGGCCGGGCAGTTCGCGACGTGGGAAGCGCTGCTTCCCGCCCTGCAGACGCTGGCGCAACAGTGGCAGGAGCGGCAGGAAGAACTGATCCGGATACTGCTGGAATCCAGTGCATTGTCGCGTGCCAGGACGGGAGCGTATGCGCCGCTGAAGCTGACGGAGACACTCAGTCTTCTCGACAAGTACTTTCGCAGCGCCGCCCTTCTGCATGTGCCTGATGAGCTGAGTTGCCTCTCCGCCCGCGCCTTGCACGAGGGCTCTACCGAAAGATCGCGAGGCAAGGACCCGGCGCTGGAAGATGCCTTCTTCCAGGAATGCCAGGCGGTGGTCGATGCGGCCGCCACGATACTCACCGACGTGAAGATGCTGGTGCTGGCAGAGTCCACGACTGCGGCGCGCAAGCAGATCGAGAGCGTCAAGACAGCCACCCGCAGCTTGTCCTTCAGCGATCAGCTCTCGCGCTTGCATGATGCCCTGCAGGGGCCCCAGGGAGAGCAGCTGGCCGAAGTGTTGCGACAGACATTCCCGGCGGCCATGATCGACGAGTTTCAGGACACCGATGCCCTGCAATACAGCATCTTCCGCATGATCTATCGGCCCGAGGAACAGCTGCCTGGCGACGGAGCCTTGTCACTGACCATGATTGGTGACCCGAAGCAGGCCATCTACAGTTTTCGTGGTGGCGACATCTTCGCCTATGCCCAGGCGCGCAAGGATGTGGGCAGCAGGCTCTACACGCTGGACACCAACTGGCGTTCGACTCCCGCGCTGATCGCAGCAGTGAATGCCGTCTTCGAAGGCCGGGACGCGCCGTTCGTGTATGCGGACACGATTGCCTTCCAGTCCGTCAAGCCGGCGCAGAAGGACCATGCGCCGCTGCGCGAGCACGGCAAGGACTGCACCGCTCTGAGTCTCTGGCAGATAGGCCCGAATGAGGAGGGCAGGACCCGCGCCAAAGGGGATGCCGAGAGGCTGGTCAGTGCAGCAGTGGCAGACGAGACAGCGCGCCTGCTGGCGGGCGGCAAAGCAGGCGACGTGACACTTGGCAGCCGGCCTGTGGTGCCTGGTGACATCGCCGTGCTGGTGCGCTCCGCCGCACAGGGCCGTATCGTGCGTGAAGCTTTGCTGCAGCGTGGCATCAATGCCGTGACGGCCGGGCGCGACAATGTCTACAAGAGCGACGAGGCGCAGGCCCTGGCCCTGCTGTTGCGCGGCGTGGTGCACTGCAGCGACCGCACTGCGCTGCGCGGGGCACTGAGCAGCGCGTTGCTGGGGCATGACTATGTCGACATCGACCGCATTGGCAACGACCAGCATGCCTGGCTGGAGTGGATGCAGCTGCTCAAGGTGCTGCAGGAACTCTGGCAACAGAAGGGCTTCATGGCCATGTTCCATACACTTCTGCAGTCACTGGAAGTGGCTCGGAAGGTGGCGGCCATGCCTTTCGCGGAACGTCGTCTGACGAATCTTCTGCACCTTGGCGAGCTGCTGCAGCAGAACGCGCGCACCAGCCCGGGACAGGAAGCGCTGCTGAGCTGGTTCGAAGAACAGATTGCCGATCCGCAGGACCAGGAAGGCGAGCTGCGCCTGGAGAGTGACGAGGCGCTGGTGAAGATAGTGACCATTCATGCCAGCAAGGGCCTTGAGTATCCCATCGTGTTTGTGCCTTTCCTCTGGGCCTCGCTGCCCCGGGGCAAGGGCCGATCCGAGCCGAGTATCGCGTTTCACGATGAAGAAGGCATGGCTTGTCTTGCCTTCGGTGATGAAGCCAGGGAGGCGGCGCTGGCACTGGCAGACAAGGAGCGGCTCGCAGAGGATGTGCGTCTTGCCTATGTGGCGCTTACCCGCGCCCGGTCCAGCGTCTATCTGGCGTGGGGCAAGGTCAGCAACTCCTATGGAGTCAACTCGGCGCTGGCGTGGTTGCTGCATCCGCAACAGACTGCAGACGATCTATCGCTGGCACCTGCGCATGTCGAGCTGGATGACGACGCAGTACGTCAGGCGCTGGAGGCTCTTGCTGCGCGCCAGCCTGACGCCATTCGCCTGACGACCATGCCCGTCCCACTTGCCTCCGGCAGTGCCAGCGAGTTGCACGCTTCACTGCCAGGCCTGCATACGGCCCGGTTCTCGGGCAGCATTGCCAGTGACTGGCGCATCAGCAGCTTCAGCAGTCTGACGCGGGATGTTCACCAGCCTGCGGCATCCGTCCGCACGGACACTGTCACCGACGCCATTCTGAATTTTCCGGCGGGCAGCCACGTGGGCCTGTTCCTGCACGAAATACTCGAACACCTTGATTTTCAGGGTGACCTGCGGCGCCAGGCCATCGAGTTGAACGCCCGGTTTGCGCCACGCTACGGATTCGATGTTGCGGCGCAGCAGGACACGCTCGTCGCGTGGATTTCCCACATCGTGCAGACTCCGCTCAATGCCGCAGGATTGCGCCTTGCCGCCTTGTCCCGCACGAAGCGGCTGAATGAGCTGGAATTCGATTTCGCCATCGACAAAGTGCAGGTGAATGCGCTCAATGCCCTTCTCGATGAGTATGCAGGCGAAGCACTGCAGCCTCTTGGCGTTGACGATTTCCGCGGCATGATCAACGGCGTTATCGACCTTGTGTTCGAGCATGACGGGCGTTTCTACATCGCAGACTACAAGAGCAATCTGCTGGGCAGTGCTCTGGCGGACTACGCGCCGGAGCGCCTGCGCCGGGCAATGCTCGACCGTCGCTATGATCTGCAATACCTGCTTTACATTCTCGCGCTGCACCGCTATCTGCAACAGCGCCTGCCGGGCTATGACTACTGTCAGCACATGGGAGGTGCCGTGTATCTTTTCCTGCGGGCGTTGCGTCCCGCCAACGGGCCTGCGTATGGAGTGTTCCACGATCTGCCACCCGCCGCACTGATTGAGCGTCTGGATCTGCTGGTGCTGGCGGCCCCGCAGCAGGAGGAGCAGCCATGACGCTTCTGAAGTCATTGCAGGATGCAGGTCTTCTGTCGCCATTGAGCGTGCACTTTGCGCGCTTCATTGCCAGGCAGTCCGGACTTGCGGAGAGCGATCTTGCGGTGTTGAGCGCCGCATTGCTCAGTGAGCGCAATCAACGCGGTGATGTCTGTCTCGATCTTGCTGCATTGGCTGGGCGTGCACTGTTTGCCGCCGACGTCAGTGGGCTTTGCCCTGCAGCCCCGGACCTTGCCCGCTGGATCGACGCGCTGCGCGACTGCTGCTGTGTTGCTGCCCCGGGCACGCGGGCACCGATGATTCTGCAAGATGGCCGACTCTATCTGCAGCGCTACTGGCTGCATGAGGTGGCTGTGGCGAGCGATCTGGCCGCGCGTCTGGCGGTGCCGGCAGAGGTCGATATGCCGTTGCTGCGCGACGGTCTTGAACAACTGTTTCCCGCCGCAGCCGCAGCCGCAAACGCCGAGCCAGACTGGCAGAAACTGGCATCAGCCCTGGCCGTCACACAACGCTTCGCGGTGATCTCCGGCGGGCCGGGCACTGGCAAGACCACCACGGTGGTGAAGGTGCTCAGCCTGCTGCTGGCGCAGAAGCCTTCCTTGCGTATCGCTCTGGCGGCGCCCACGGGCAAGGCGGCGGCGCGCATGGTGGAATCGATTCGCGCGGTGCGTCGCACGCTGACGCTGCCTCCCGATATGGAAGCCCTGCTGCCGGACCGCGCCAGTACACTGCATCGACTGCTGTCGTGGCAGCCGGATGTCGGTCAGTATCCTTACCGGCACAACAGGGACAATCCATTGCTGATCGACTGTCTGGTCATCGACGAAGCGTCCATGATCGACCTGCCCCTGATGCACGCCGTGCTCGACGCACTGCAACCGGAGACGCGGCTCATTCTGCTGGGCGACCGGGACCAGCTGGCAGCGGTGGAGGCGGGCAATGTGCTGGGCGACATTACGGGGCATGGCCGTCCGCTGGTCTATGCCACAACGCTGGTGGAGACGCTCGCCAGGCTCGGCGTCAACGCCGTCGACACGCTGGCAAGTGCAGTTGCTGTAGCGCCCATTCAGAATGCGATCGCCATTCTGCGACGCAGTCATCGCTTCGCACAGAACAGTGGCATCGGGCGCCTCTCACGCCTGGTCAATGCCGGCCAGGCTCAAGAGGGCCTGGCCTTGCTGCAGCGCTCTCCCAGCACGCAAGGCGCAGAGGCTGCCGACGATCTGCTGTGGCTGCAGCCTTCCCTTTCCGAGCGTGCTCCGCTGCATCACCATGCCTTCGACTGGGCTGTTGAGCATTACAGTCAATATCTGGTCAGCCTGGATGTGGAGTCTGCGCTGCAACGCTTTGCGCGGAGCCGGGTGCTGTGTGCTGCTCACGAGGGCGCGCTTGGCGAAGTGGCATTCAACCGGCAGCTTGCCGAACGTCTGCGGCAGCGCGGCTTGCTGGAGGCACGACCACTGGGGCATGGCACGCCGGTCATGGTGACTGTGAATGACTACGAGCTGGAACTTTACAACGGGGATATCGGTCTGCTCTGGAAAGCAGCTGATGGCAGTCTCGATGCCTGCTTCCCCATGCTGGATGGTCAGGTACGGCGCATTCCTGCGGCCAGTCTGCCCGCCCATGTCGTGGCCTGGGCCATGACTGTTCACAAGTCGCAGGGGTCGGAGTTCGATGAGGTGTTGCTGATACTGCCGGATGATGCCAACAGTCCGCTGCTTCTGCGTGAATTGCTGTATACCGGCATTACCCGTGCGCGCCGACGCTTGCTGCTGCACACCAGCGCGGATGCGTTCGTGCGGGCCTGTGCCAGCCCCGTGGCCCGCAGCTCGGGGCTGGCAGGGCGACTGGGCTGGCCGTTGGCGCAGTAACGCAAATCAGGCAGTGGTAAGAATGGTGTGCGCCATGTGCAGATGCTCGGATGCCTCGCGACCGAGATCTGTCAGATAGCCACCGTCAAGGTGTGTGACCAGACCTTTTTCGTGAAGGCGTCGTGCTGCATCGATGCGGGACTGTTCCGCGTCCTTGTGCACCTTGATGCCTTCCAGGTGATTGGTGACGTTGTAAAGCAGGAGTGTATTGATTTCTGCAATGAGTTCGGCGCTGAGTGCCATAGGAATCTTCCTCGGAAATTATTGTTGTCGGAGGGTAGTATATGCCTGCAGTGTGCGATGACGAAGCGCGAAAGCAACAAAGGAGCCCATGAAAGTACCAGAACGATTGCAGCCTCTGCTGGAGGATGGCCTGATTGATGAAGTAATCAGTCAGTTGATGAGTGGCAAGGAGGCGCAGGTGTTCGTCGTGCGCTGTGGCAACCAGGTGCGCTGTGCCAAGGTGTACAAGGAGTCGAGCAAGCGCAGCTTCAAGCAGGCTGTGCAGTATCAGGAAGGCCGCAAGGTCAAGAACAGTCGCAGTGCGCGGGCCATGGGCAAACGCAGTCGCTACGGTCAGCAGGAGGCCGAGCAGGCCTGGCTGAACGCCGAAGTGGACGCCTTGCGTCGTCTCGCTGCCGCCGGCGTGCGTGTGCCAGCGACCTATGGGTTTGTGGACGGCGTGTTGTTGATGGACATGATCAGCGACGCCGAAGGCTTTCCCGCGCCGCGTCTGAATGATGTGACGATGTCAGCCGAGCAGGCCCGTGATTTTCACGGACGTCTGATTGCCGACGTCGTGAAGATGCTCTGTGCCGGGCTTATTCATGGAGACCTGTCGGAATTCAACGTGCTGGTCAGCAGCACTGGTCCCGTGATCATCGACCTGCCGCAGGCGGTCAATGCCTCGGGGAACAACAGCGCGGCAGCGATGCTGCTGAGAGACGTCGAGAACATGGCGAATTACTTCGGCCGTTTCGCGCCGGAGCTGCGACGCACTGAATATGGCCGGGAAATCTGGAGTCTCTACGAGAAGGGACAACTGCGCCCTGAAAGCAGTCTGACGGGACGCTTCGAAGGCACATTGCAAACTGCCGATGTCGACGAAGTGCTGCGCATCATCGCCCATGCCCGTGAAGAAGCGGAGCAGGAGATCGAGCGACGCAAGGCCGCGCTCGAGGATTGATGTCGCCCGCGGCCCGTCACGGCGGCGGGTCAGGGGCTTATTCTGCTGCCAGTCGCTCAGCGATGTCAGCAGGCTCCACTTCCAGTCCGCTCATGTCGGCGTCCCAGTTCGGGCCAGCCATCACTTCATCTTCGTGCATGCCAGGCAGCCAGTTCTCCACGAAATCCTCGAGGGAAATCACACTGGGCGTATAGATAGCCCAGTCGTCCGCGCAATGAATCTTCGCGTCGGCTTCTTCCGACCAGAACGGGAATACATCAGTCTGCTCGAACTCCAGAGAAGGGCACACGGCCCAGCCGTCCTTTGCCTTGAGTCCCCAGACTTTGCCTGTTTCCTGGATGCGGCTGATGAACAGATCGTAATTGCTCTCTTCGTCCGGGCCGAGCATGGAGTTTGGATTTACGGGGGGTTGTGACTGCATGACATCCTCGATTGTTTGGTGGTAGCGTGCGGGACTTCGCGAGGCCCGTGGCAATGGTAACTCAGGCAGCAGCACGAACCCAGCGGAAAACCGCACACGCTTCAATGGAGAACGACCGCAAATGATTCGCACAGACAGCAATATCAGCGGCTGCACGGACCTCATGGATGCAGAGGTCAGCCCGCGGGGCACGCTCGAACTGCTCTCGCAGCAGGAAGTCGACAGGTTGCGCAATGTCCGCAATTCCAGTGTCTACGAGCTGTTTCGCCGCTGCGCCCTGGCGGTCCTCAACTGCGAGGACACCACGGACGATGCGGCGGAAGTCTTCGCGCGTTACGCGGACTTCAGCATCGAGATTGTGCACCGCGCCCGGGGCATCAAGCTGCGGCTGAAGAATGCGCCGGCTTGCGCCTTCGTCGATGGCACCATCATGAATGGCGTGCGTGACCATCTCTTTGCCGTGCTGCGGGACATGGTGTTTCTTTCCGGCGAAGTCGA
>CAYWMC010000044.1:0-12167 GCA_964459345.1 uncultured Klebsiella sp.
ACCATCACATAATCCCCCTCCTCGATCATGTTGTAATCGGCAATGGCACGCCCCACGTCGCGACGCAGATTCTTGTGGCTGCGGTTGAGCAGGCGCTGGCGCCGCAGTGCCTGGCTGTCTGCGTCGGCACTGGCAGTCTGTGGAGTGGTAATGGCTGTTGTGGTCATTGCGTCACCTGAAACATTCATGCGTAAAAACGGGAATCTGCAGCCGCCATGGCGCGCAGTCCTGCACTGGGAGAATACAAGGGGCCAAGCCCGGCGTGCTGCTCGGCCAGCGCGCAGAATGCTCGAGCACCCAGACTGTCAATGTAGCGCAGCGCCCCGCCCCGGAAGCGCGGAAAACCCAGACCAAGCACCAGGCCCATGTCCGCTTCGGCAGCGGTATCGACAATGCCATCTTCAAGACAACGCGCGGTTTCCAGACACAGAGCCAGCATCATGCGCTCGACAATCTGTTCTGCGGTGAACTGCCGGGCGGGCCCCTGCACTGTGCGAATGCGGGCAAGGATCTCGTCGTCCACCTGTTTCTGCAGCCGGCCGGCGTTGTCAGCGACATAGCGGTAGAAACCAGAACCGGTCTTCTGCCCAAGCTGGCCGGCGTCGAACAACAGGTCCATGGCGCTCTTGAAGGAGTAGCGCATGCGCTCCGGGAAACCCTCGGCCATCACGGCCTGGGCGTGGACAGCCGTGTCGATGCCGACGACGTCCAGCAGCCACGCCGGGCCCATGGGCCAGCCGAAAGCCTCCATGGCCGCGTCGATCTCGCGATAGTCCGCCCCGTCCCGCAGCAACATGGAGAAGGCACCGAAATACGGGAACAGGATGCGGTTGACGAGGAAACCCGGGCAGTCGCCCACCACAATGGGGGTCTTGCCCATGCGCTGGGCGCAGGCCACGGTGGTGGCGATGGCAGCGCCACTGCTGCGTTCTGCGCGAATGACTTCCACCAGCGGCATCAGAGGCACCGGGTTGAAGAAGTGCATGCCGCAGAACTGCTCTGGTCTGGACAGACTGCGGGACAGCCCGGTGATGGAAATCGTGGACGTATTGGAGGCCAGCACGGCGCCGGGTGCCAGCCGGCTTTCCACTTCTGCCAGCACACGTTGTTTGACAGCCTGATTCTCGACGACAGCCTCGACCACCAGATCGACGCCCTCGAAGCCGTTGTAATCCAGCACAGGATGAATGCTGGCGAGGACGGCCTGGGCGGCGGCGTCAGTCATGCGCCCCTTCAGCACCTGTTTCTGCAGCAGTTGCCCGGCTTCTTTCATGCCCGCATCCAGACCCGCCTGGGCGATATCCTTCATCACCACCGGCAGACCCTTCAGGGCCGCCTGATAGGCAATGCCTCCGCCCATGATGCCGGCACCCAGCACCGCCATGCGCTTTACCGGCAAGGCCTGAGCCTGCCACTGGCGATTCTTCTGCCGCAGCCACTGCTCGCTGGTGAAGAGTCCGATCAGATTGGTGGCGACTTCGCCGCGTGCCAGCGCCACGAAGCAGTCTGCTTCAAGCGCCAGCGCTTGCTCAGCGCTGAGCAGGACGCTCTGCTCGAGGCTGCGCAACGTAGCCAGTGGCGCGGGATTGTGGGGGTTGCGTGCCGCCTTCAGCAACGCATGAGCCTGGGCGAAGGCTGTCGCCAATTCCGTTTTCTGCCCTGCCACGGCAGCCTGCTTGAGTGCGCGGCGTGCCTGCCACTGCCCGGGCGCCTGCAAGGCTTCTTCAATCTGCTCCAGCGCCGCATCCAGCAGCAGACCGGCATCCACCAGCGCATCGATGGCACCTGCAGCCAGCGCCTCTTCGGCGGTGTGCGAAGCGCCGGAGAGTATCCAGCTCAATGCCGGTTGCAGCTCCATCACCCGTGGCGCCCGCACCGTGCCGCCGAAACCGGGACAGATGCCCAGCCCCACTTCCGGGAAGCCGAACACGGCTGACGCGGACGCCAGCCGGTAATCCGTGGCCAGGCAGAACTCGAAGCCGCCCCCCAGCGCCTGTCCATCCACCAGACTCACCGTGGGCATGGGCAGACTGGCCAGGGCCGTGAACACGGCATTGCACTGCTGTCCCCAGGCTGTCAGCTCAGCAGCGGACTGCCGGAACAGGCCCGCAAACTCGGTGATGTCAGCACCGACGATGAAACTGCCCTTGGCACTGCTGCACACCAGTCCGCGCAGATCGCTGTCGCAGACCAGGGCCAGCACGTCGCGCAACTCGTCCAGTGTCAGGCGGTTGAACTTGTTGACCGGCGAGCCCTGCAGATCGAAGCACAGATGCCCGATGCCAGACGCGAGTCGAGTCAGCTGTATGGCATTTCCGTGGTACATGGGGGCGACTCCGCCGTGCGTGAAAGTGGCCGGCATTATAGTCAAACTCCTCTGCCATAGACAGGACGCCGCGCGTGGCCGCGCCTTGTCTTGCCAGCCCCGCTTCCTTCAGAATAGCCCGCAAATCACGCCACGAGAGGCACGCCATGAAGTTTTCGATGTTCGCCATGACAGGATTGCTGCTGTGGGCGGGCTGCGCCCAGTCCGCGGAGCACGCCACCATTGTCCTGTATCACCACATCTCCGAGACCACGCCACCCTCCACCAGCGTGCCGCCGGCCCGGTTTCGCGAGCACCTGGATCATCTGCGGGACAACGGCTTCCATGTCATGGCGCTGCCGGAACTGCTGACTGCACTCCAGACACGCCAGCAGGTGCCGGACAAGACTGTGGCCATCACTTTCGACGACGGCTACATCTCGATCTATGACACGGCATTCCCTCTGCTGCAGGAATATGGCTTCCCCTTCTCCGTGTTCATCAACACGCAGCCCCATGACGACAATCAGTCGGGTTACATGAGCTGGGCGCAGATCCGGGAGATGTCCGACGCGGGAGTCACCATCGCCAACCACATGGAGAACCATCCACACATGGTGGATGCCCTGCCCGGCGAAGATCAGGCAGCCCGCACAACGCGCCTGCGGGAGGAGTTCCTGCGGGCGCAGGAGCGGATCAAGGCCGAGACGGGCCAGGATCACAAATTCATGGCCTATCCTTACGGCGAATATGACTTGTCCAACAAGGCCATGATTCAGGAGCTGGGATTCATCGCGCTTGGTCAGCAATCCGGCGCGGTGGGCTTTGACTCGGACTTTCTGGCCCTGCCCCGCTTCCCGTTTGGGGGCAGCTTCATTGAGCTGAGCGACTTCGCGCAAAAAGTGCAGACACTGTCGTTCCATCTGCTGAAAGTGGACCCCGAAGACACCATGACGGATGACACCAGCCCCGACGTCACCCTGCAATTCGCGCCGGGCGATTTCAATTTCCGGCAGATAGGCTGCTACGCAGGCGGTCAGCCAATGCAGATGGAGTGGCTCGATCAGGAAAACGGGCTGGTGAAACTGAGCACGGAGCAGACCTTCAACTTGCGTCGTTTCCGCTACCTGTGCACGGCGCCGCTGCGGGATTCCAATCGTTTCTACTGGTATTCGAAGGACTGGACACGCTCGACGCCCACCAATCAGGACTGAGACTCAGCCGCGCTCGTCGCGCTCGTGAAGGTCGTTGATGCGGATCATGTCGCGGATCTCGGCCACATAGGCGCGGCCGCGTTCGGAGTAACGGGTCAGACCGTCGGCCAGCTGGTGGGAATCCAGTGGTTTGTCCTGCAGGCGCATATGCGCACGCAGCTCGCGGAAGTACTCGTAGGTGGGGTTGGAATTGAGATTGCGGTAATAGGCTTTCACAGCGGCATCCACAGAAGCAAACGCCCGCACTTCATGGCTGGCATCATCGGCACGGCGCCCGGGGATCAGCCCGCAGCCTTCATCAAAGCACCACTGTCCGAAAATATTGTTTCCTTCCCTGGCAAAGCGCGACGTGCCCCAGGCCGACTCGGTGGCCGCCTGCGCCAGCGCCAGCGACGCAGGAATGATGTCTACCCGCAGCAGCAATTCTTCCACCATGTCGCTGATCGGCAAGTCGTTGCGCGGGATGCGGTACTCGGCGGCGATCAGATCCAGCGCATGACGTTCGGCCGGGCTGAGCAGCGCGCCTCCGGCCAGAATGGCGCGAAAGCCCAGCAGCCGCTCCCGGCTCTTCAGGATGCGGGCGTTTTCTTCTTCGATATAGGTGTGGAAGTACGAAAAGAAGGCGTCCTTCTTGGCTTCGATGCTGGTGATGGAATCGAAATCCGGCATGGCTTCCCGGGCCTGTTCTTGCGTTTCAACGGCACGCGGCAGCACTTCCGGCGGGCGGTCACGCCATGCGCGCAGCTGCAGCGCAGCAACGAGCGCCAGCAGAACAACCCCTGTGCACACCTGCAAAAGTGTGGAAGTGCGGGGATATGCAAACAGTCTGAACAAGGACAAATCAGGTACCGTGATAGTGGTAACGGGTGAACAAAGCCAGCGCGACCCTACGCGAAAAGGCCTGTTTTTGCAAACCAGGGGGGCTCAGTGCTGCCCGCCTGCACAATCAGGAGACCGTGGTGCAACACCATTCTTTCGCGCCCATTCCGCCGGCGTGTAAGTGTGCAGCGCCAGTGCGTGAACCCCTTCGTTGAGCTGCGTGGCCAGCAACTGGTACATGCGTTGATGCCGCTTCACGGGCCCCATGCCTTCGAATTCCGCAGACACCGCCGTGACCTTGAAATGGGTCTCGGTGCCCGGGCCGGCATGCTTGTGGCTTTCATTGAGAATATCGAGGTGTTCCAGGGGCAGTGCGGCGCGCAGACTGGATTCGATACTGTTCTGCAGGGTCATGGCAAGGTCCTTCCGGAGAGGTACAGGCGTCGCAGGCAGCGACGAACGGTGCCAAGTGTCAGGCCTTGCCAGCGCGAATTCAAGTCAGGCATCTGCCTGATGACATCGCATTAGCTGCGCAAGTCGGGGCGTCTGGTGCTAGAATCCGCGCACTTTTTCAGCAGCGGACACGACGCAGACATGGCAATTTCCTGGTATCCCGGGCATATGCACAAGGCCAACAAGGAAATGGCCGCACTCATCAAGGACATTGATGTGGTGATTGAAGTGCTGGATGCCCGCATGCCGCAAGCCAGTTCCAACCCGCTGCTGCAGTCCATGCGCCAGGGCAAGCCCTGTCTGCGCATTCTCAACAAGGCCGATCTGGCCAACCCCCACATCACCCGGGACTGGCTGGATCATTTCAATCGCGAGCCACTGTCCTTTGCCGCCAGCAGTGCCAAGGACAAGCGCATCGAAACCGCCGATGTCCTGTACCTGTGTCAGAAGCTGATGCGCAAGGCCAATGCAGGCAAGCCGGCGCCGGTGGTCAATCCGACGGACAACCCCGATGTTGCCGCCTTGCGGGCCTGGAAGAAGGAACACAAGAAACAGCAGATTCTGATTGTCGGCATTCCCAATGTGGGCAAGTCATCCATCCTGAACCAGATGATCGGCAAGAAGATCGCCCGCACGGGCAACGAACCCGCCATCACCAAAGGGCAGCAACGCGTGCGGCTCAATGACCACTGGTATCTGGTGGACACCCCCGGCGTGCTGTGGCCCAAGCTGGAGGATCAGGCGGCGGCGTACCGGCTGGCGCTCTCCGGCGCCATTCGCAATACCGCCATGGAATTCACGGATGTTGCGCTGTTCAGCGCTCAGATGCTGCTGGAGCAGTTCCCCCAGCGCCTGCGCGAGCGCTACGACATGGAGACACTGCCGGCCACGGGCGAGCAGTTCATGCAGGCCCTGGCACACAAGCGCGGTTGTGTGCGCAAGGACGGCGATGTGGACTGGCACAAGGTGGCGGAATTGCTGATTCATGACTACCGCGCCGGTCGCTTCGGTCCCATGTCGCTGGAGCGCCCGCCAGTCGCACCGCCATTGCCAGTCCCGGCTGCGGACTGATCGCGTTTCTCAAGCGCTGGCCGATCGGCTAAGATACCGCCCTCGTCAAAACCCACACGGAATACCCCGAAATCCATGCCGAAATCCTTCTTGTTTGCCCTCGGGCAGCGCTGGTTGAGCGAAACCGAACCAGAGCTTGGTCTGGGCATCGTGACCGACCTCGACCACCGCACGGTCACCATCGCCTTCCGCTCCTGCGACCAGCAGCGCCGTTATGCGCGCCAGCAGGCGCCCCTGAGCCGGATCGCCTTTGCAGCTGGTGACACCATCACCAGCTGTCACGGCGATGCCCTGACTGTGATCGAGGTCAGCAGCCACAAGGACACGCTGGTCTATCACGCGCAGAGCATCAAGCTGCCGGAAGCGCTGCTGAGTGACACACTCATTCTGAACAAGCCACTGGAGCGCCTGTTCGCCGGCCAGACGGATGCCGCCCAGTGGTTCTATCTGCGCAAGCACACGCTCGAACGCCTGGCCGACATCGAACGCTCCCCCGTGCTGGGCCTGTGCAGCGGGCGCACCGACCTGATTCCCCACCAGCTCTATATCGCCTCGGAAGTCGCCGCGCGTTATGCGCCCCGGGTCATGCTGGCCGACGAAGTGGGCCTGGGCAAGACCATCGAAGCCGGCCTGATTCTGCAGCAGCAGTTGGTCAATGGCCTGGCCAGCCGCGTGCTGGTGATCGTGCCGGAGCCCCTGTTGCACCAGTGGCTGGTGGAGATGCTGCGCCGCTTCAGCCTGCACTTCAGCCTGTACGATGAAGAGCGTTGCGGCGAAATTCTGGAAGCCATGGCCGAGGACGAAGGCAGCGACCGCAACCCCTTCCTGGAGGACCAGCTGGTGCTGACCAGTGTGGACCTGTTCCACCGCCAGCCAGCCTGGTATGAGTTCGCACTCAAGGGCGAATGGGACCTGTGCATCGTGGACGAAGCGCACCACCTGCGGGACGACGCCACCCCGACGCCGGTCAATCCGCGGCGCAAGCAAGCCACCGATTACGCGCTGGTCAAGCGCATCGCCGACTCCGCAAAAGGCATCCTGCTGCTGACCGCCACACCTGAGCAGATGGGCCAGGAGAATCACTTCGCCCTGCTGCAGCTGCTGGATTCCAACCGTTTTACCGACTATGCCTCCTACAAGGATGAGCACGCGCACTATCACGACCTGGCCGCCACCATCAATGCCGTGGTGAGTCGCGAACCGCTGGGCGCTGCACACACGGCGCAGTTGCAGAGCGTGCTCGCGCGCCATCACAGCGCCGAGGGCATCGAGCTGCTGCTGGCCCCGCTGTTGCCAGGCACCAGGGCTGGCGCGGCAGACAAGGACACGGCGCGGGAACAGCTGATCCGCATGCTGCTGGATCAGCACGGCACCGGCCGCATCCTGTTTCGCAACACCCGCAAATCACTGACGGGCTTTCCCAGTCGCGAAGTCAATGTCTACCCACTGGATCTGCCCGAGGCCTATGACGAGCTGCGCAAGCTGCGGCCCTTGTCCCTGGACACGCACCTGAAGCCGGAAATGGCCTATATCAGCGCCAGCGCGCTGCTGGACGAAGAGGAACAGGCCGCCAGTCTGCCCTGGACGTCCATCGACACCCGCGTGAAGTGGCTGGTGGAGTTCCTGCAGAGCAAGCGCGGCGAGAAGGTTCTGCTGATCTGCGCGCAGGATGTCACGGCCATCAGTCTGGAGAAGTATCTGCGGGTCAATGCCGGCATCCGCAGCAGCGTGTTCCATCGCCACATGGACCTGATCGACCGCGACCGCGCCGCCGCTTATTTTGCCGGCACCGAAAGCAGCGCCCAGATTCTGGTGTGCTCCGAGATCGGCAGTGAAGGCCGCAACTTCCAGTTCTGTCGCCATCTGGTGCTGTTCGACCTGCCTCTGAACCCCGATCTGCTGGAGCAGCGCATCGGGCGACTGGACCGCATTGGCCAGAAGCACACCATCCAGATACATCTGCCGATTTTCGACGGCAGCGCTCAGGAAGCGCTGTTCCAGTGGTATCAGCAGGCGTTGAATGCCTTCGCTCAAGTGGCGCCGGCCGCCTACCGGGTGTATCGCGAGGTGCAGGAGCCGCTGCATGCCCATCTTCTCGCCTGCGCCGCCAACACCGAGGAATACCAGCAGTTTCTGGCCGATGCCAACGCCAGCAATGTGGCCCTGAATCAGGCCCTGGAACAGGGTCGCGACCGGTTGCTGGAGATCAATTCCTTCAATCGGCCCAGGGCAGAGCAGATCGTCGCGCAGATCCGCGACTTCGAGTCCGAGTGCACGCCCGAGGCGTACATGAAGGAAGCCTTCGACGCGTTCGGCATCCATTACGAACACAATTCCGACAACAGCTACTCGATACAGCCCACCGAAGAGATGATCGTGCCGGCCTTCCCAGGGCTGCCGGATGAAGGGCTGGACGCGGCGTTCGACCGCCAGCTCAGTCTGCACCGGGAAGACCTGCACTTCCTGACCTGGCAGCACCCCATGGTGCGCGGGGCGCTGGACATGGTGCTCGACTCGCCCCAGGGCGGTGCCGCCGTGAGCCTGCTGGCGGCACGGGACTGCAAGCCCACCGGCCTGGACGATCAGGAGCTGGTGGTGGAAGCGGTCTATCGCATCGTGGCGCCAGCGCCCCGGCGTCTGCAGATGGCCCGCTATCTACCGGCCACCAGCTTCTTCTTCACGCTGGTGCCCGAGGACGCCGAGGAGCGCAGCAAGCCTGTAAGCCTGGACCCCGTCCGTGCGAAACTGCGCTTCATCGACAAACACGACGCCGCTGCACTGGTGTCGGAACATCAGTCCCAGATTGCCCAGTTGCTGCAGCAGGGCGAACAGATGGCGCAGGCCGCGATGCGCACGACAGTGGCCGAGGCCACGGCGGCGATGCTGCAGACCCAGACAGCCGAGATCAAACGGCTGGTGGCTCTCAAGCAGGTCAACCCGAATGTCCGTGATTCCGAACTTGTGTATCTGAAAGAACAAACGCTGCAACTGCATCAGTGTATGAAGCAGGCGAGTGTTGAACTTCTCGCCGTCCACGTCGTCTTCAAGGCGTGAACGCAGCCCAGCCCATTACCGGAGTGAACCGCATGATCAGCACAGCAGGCACCGCGACACCAACCCAAGCCACCGCCATGCCCCTGGCCGTGCATCCCGCCTTCGAATGGTTGCGCAGTCAGCCCATTCCTACCTTGAATGTCGTGCTGGAGGAATACCGGCACCGCGTGACAGGCGCGCAGTATTTCCACCTGGCCAGCGAAGATCCGGAGAATGTGTTTCTCGTGGCACTGCGCACGGTGCCGATGGATTCCACCGGCGTAGCCCACATTCTTGAACACACTGTGTTGTGCGGCAGTCAGAAGTATCCGGTGCGCGACCCCTTCTTCATGATGATCCGGCGCTCGCTGAACACCTTCATGAACGCGTTCACCAGCAGCGACTGGACGGCCTACCCGTTCGCCAGCAAGAACCGCAAGGATTTCCAGAACCTGCTGGAGGTGTATCTGGACGCCGTGTTCTTCTCGCGTCTGCACGAGCTGGACTTCGCGCAGGAAGGCCATCGTCTGGAATTTGCCGAGCCGCAGAATGCCGACAGTGCATTGCAGTTCAAGGGCGTTGTCTACAACGAAATGAAAGGCGCCATGAGCTCCACGAATTCGCTGCTGTGGCAGACGGTGAGCAAGTATCTCTACCCCACCACCACCTATCACTACAACAGCGGTGGCGAGCCCGAGCATATTCCCGACCTGAGCTACGCCGAATTGAAGGCCTTCTATCAAACGCACTATCACCCCAGCAACAGTGTGCTGATGACCTATGGCGACATTCCCGCCGTGGAGCATATGGCACGTTTCGAGGAACTCGCCCTGTCACGCTTCCAGAAACTGGATGTGCATATTCATGTGCGGGACGAGAAACGCTATTACGCCCCGGTGCATGTCACCGAGAGTTATCCGCTGCGGGAAGAGGAAGACGAGGAAGAAGGCGGCAGCGACAAGACGCACGTGGTCATGGCCTGGCTGCTGGGCAAGAGCATCGATCTGCAGGAGATGTTCGAGGCACAACTGTTGTCGAGCGTGTTGCTGGACAACAGCGCCAGCCCGCTGATGAATGTGCTGGAAACCTGTGGCCTGGGCTCTTCCCCCTCCCCCATGTGTGGTCTTGAGGACGGCAATCGCGAGATGAGTTTTCTGTGCGGCCTGGAAGGCTGCGCCAGTGATGCCACGCCAAAAGTCGAAGCGCTGATCCGCAGCACGCTGGACACCCTGGCAAGGGACGGAGTGCCTCTGGAGCAGGTGGAAGCGGCCCTGCACCAACTGGAACTGAGCCAGCGCGAGATTACCGGCGATAGTCATCCCTATGGCCTGCAGCTGATCATCGCCAGCCTGTCCAGTGCCGTGCACGGGGGCGACCCGTTGAACGTGCTGGACATCGATCCGACTCTGGCGAAATTGCGCGAGCTGATCAAGAACCCGGACTTCATCAAGGGGCTGATTCGCCGCACGCTGATCGACAACCCGCACAACGTGGTGCTGACCATGACGCCGGACGCGCATCTTGCTGCCCGTCAGATGGAGGCCGAAGTGCAGCGCCTGCAGGCCATCAAGGACAGCCTGAGTGCCGAAGCAGCGCAGCAGATTCTGGCCCGCAGCCAGCAGCTCACGGCACGCCAGGAGGCAGTGGACGACCCGTCCCTGCTGCCCAAGGTCGGCCTGGAAGATGTGCCTGCCGATCTGCCCCTGCTGACCGCGACGCAAAGCAGTATCGGCAGCATGCCGGTCAGTTTCTACGCACAGGGCACCAATGGGCTGTGCTATCAGCAGATCGTGATCGAGCTGCCCGCGCTCAGCGACGAGCTGCTGCGGATACTGCCCTATTACTCCAGCTGCCTGTCGGAGTTCGGCATCGGGGCACGCAGCTACACCGACGTGCAGACCTGGCAGTCCAGAATCAGCGGCGGCGTGAGCTGCTATGCCAATATCCGCAGCCGGCTGGACGACGAGCAGCGCACCCATGCCATCCTGGTGCTTTCCAGCAAGGCGCTGCTGGCCAATCACGACGCGCTGACCGAGCTGCTGCACCAGACCTTCACACAGGTGCGTTTCGACGAAGTCCAGCGTCTGCGCGAGATCATCGACCAGATCGCGGCGCGTCGGGAAAGCAGCATCACCGGACAGGGTCACACGCTGGCCATGACCCTGGCCAGCAGTGGCATGAGCCCCACGGCGCGCCTGAGTCACGAGTTCACGGGACTCGCCGGCATCGGCACGCTGCGCGCACTGGGCAAGGCGCTGAAGAACGATGGTGATGCCACGGCGCTGCTCGAAAAGTTCCGTGAGCTGCATCAGCTGGTGCTCAATGCGCCGCGCCGCTTCCTGCTGGTAGGGGAAGCCGCCGCCCAGGAGGCACTCACGGCCAGTCTGCAGCAACACTGGCAGAACAGCGCACCGCAGGCAGCCGCCAGCAGCGCACTGCTGTTGCCCCCCGTGCGGGACCAGGTCCGGCAGATATGGACGACGAATACCCAGGTGAACTTCTGCGCCAAGGCCTACCCCACCGTACCGGCGGCCCATGCCGACCACGCCACGCTGAGCGTGCTGGCAGGGTTCATGCGCAATGGTTTCCTGCACCGCAGCATCCGCGAACAGGGCGGTGCCTATGGCGGCGGCGCAGATCAGGATGCCAACTCGGCGTCCTTCCGCTTCTACTCCTACCGCGATCCGCGTCTGGCCGACACGCTGCTGGACTTCGACAGGGCCATAGACTGGGTGCTGAGTGATGCCCATGAATGGCGTCTGGTGGAAGAGGCAATCCTGGGCGTGATCAGCGCCATGGACAAATCCACTTCGCCAGCCGGCGAAGCGAAACAGGCGTTCTACAACGACTTGTTCGGACGCACCCGCGAAGCGCGGCTGGCCTATCGCCAGCGCGTGTTGCAGACCCAGGTGAGCGATCTGCAACGCGTGGCGCAGCAGTATCTGCGGCCGGAGCTGGCCAGCATCGGGGTCATCAGCAACAGCGGCAATGCGAAAGCCGTCAAGAGTCTTGGCTTGGAGGAACGCTCAATCTGAGCTTTTTTACTCGCTGTTTCAATCAGTTGCGAGATGCGCGGAAGTTACCTGAAAAATATGTCAGAGACTGTGGAACTAAGTCAGGGGCTCACAGTCTGATTGTGTGTAGGTAGATTGCAGACAAAATTGTGGGTTTTGTTTCATTTTATCTCTCCCTTGATAGCAGTAACTTAAGCCCAACCTCTGGTTGGGCTTTTTTTTTGCTTTGAACTAATACCTTTTACTGCTAACCTATTA
>CAYWMC010000045.1:0-11532 GCA_964459345.1 uncultured Klebsiella sp.
GGCAGAAGGCCGTTCGCGGGCAAGGCCCGCTCCCACAGGCAAGGCCCGCTCCCACCTCAGTGCTGCGCCACCCGCCCGAAATGGCTCACCGGCATCTGCCAGTAGACGATGTCGCGTCCCACCGCATCCGCCAGTCCTGCAAGAATCACCGGCACATTCTGTTCAGTCACCAGCAGTTCGTACTGGATACGTTTGCGTTTGCCTGTCACCTGTTCCGCCGTGCTCAGGCCGTGATGCTGACCGTGTCCGTAGACTGCGCAGGACGTAAAACCCTCCACTTCCTCCAGCAACAGCAGATAGTCGATCAGTTCTTCTTCCAGCGCCGGGGCCGCGTTCAGCACCAGCATGCACAACTCCTGTGTGCCGCGTTCATGATGTGGGGAGTTCATGCGTCAGCTCCTGTCAGTGGATTGAGGGGGCGGTGAAAGGCCTTGTAGATGATCGGCAGCAGGAACAGCGTCAGCAGGGTAGAGCTGATCAGTCCGCTGATGACCACGATGGCCAGAGGGCGCTGAATCTCCGAGCCAGGGCCTGTGGCCAGCAGCAGCGGCACCAGACCGAAGGCGCAGATGGAGGCCGTCATCATGACCGGGCGCAGGCGGCGCTCGGCGCCCTCTGTCACGACAGTCAGAATGTCCAGCCCGCGTTCCCGCAGCTGATTGAAGTAGGTCATCATCACCACGCCGTTGAGCACCGCGATGCCCAGCAACGCAATGAAACCCACCGATGCCGGCACCGACAGAAACTCGCCGGTGACCCAAAGGCCGATCAGTCCGCCTGTCAGGGCGAACGGAATGTTGGACAGAATGATCAGCGTCTGTTTGATGGAATGGAACGTCAGGAACAACAGCAACGCGATCAGCGACAGCGCCAGTGGTACCACCAGCATCAGTCGCGCCGCAGCGCGCTGCTGATTCTCGAATTCGCCACCCCATTCCAGACGATAGCCGTCGGGCATCTCGATCGCAGAAGCGATCTGCGCCTGGGCTTCTTCCACAAAACCCACCAGGTCGCGCTCGGCCACATCCGTGCGGATCACGCTGAAGCGCTGGCCCGATTCACGGGAAATCAGAATCGGCCCTTCCACGCGTTCAATGCTGGCCACATCGGCCAGGGGAATCTGCCCGCCATCGGGCAGGTCGATGAAGCTGTCGCGAAGCGCGACCAGACCGTCGCCCTCGATGGCGGCGTAACGCACCATCAGCGGAATACGGGCACTGCCTTCCATGACACTGCCCACGTTCACGCCTTCGATCTCGGCCCGCAGACGGGTCTGCAGCGCATCGGCATCCAGGCCGAGCCGCCCGGCCAGCACGCGGTCCACGCCCACCTGCAGGTACTGCGCGCCTTCGTTCAGGGTGGCGATGGTATCAATGGCGCCGGGAATGGACTCCACCTGAGTGGCAATCTGTTGCGCCAGGGCGTTCAGTGTGTTCAGGTCAGGGCCGAACAGCTTGATGGCCACATCGCCCCGCGAGCCGGTGAGCATTTCGGATACGCGCATGTCGATTGGCTGGGTGAAGCCGTAGTTCAGGCCCACGAAGCGGTCCATCACCTCGCGCAGATGCTGCTCCAGCTCCGCCTTGGTGGCCACGCGCCATTCCTCTGGCGGACGCAGTTGCAGGAACATGTCGGTTTCGTTCAGGCTCATGGGGTCCAGCCCCATTTCGTCAGATCCGCTGCGTGACACCACTCGCAGCACTTCCGGTATCTCGGCCAGGATCGCCCGTTCCACTTCCAGCACGATGCGCGTGTTGGCCTCCAGGCTGATGGAGGGAATGGTTTCGAGCTGCACGAGAATGTCGCCCTCGTCCATGGTAGGCATGAAGGTCTTTCCTACCAGCGGGAACACCACCACGCTGGCCGCCAGCAGCAGACCAGCCGTTACCAGCAGAATGGACGGGCGTTGCAGTGCCTTGCGCAGCAGGGGCGCATACAGCGCCGCCAGCGTACGCGCGAGCCAGGGCTCCGCATGGGCGTCGGCGCGCACCAGGAAGGAGGCCACGACGGGGATGAGCGTCAGAGACAGAATCAGCGAGCCCAGCAACGCGAATACGATGGTGAGGGTGACCGGGCCGAACAGCTTGCCCTCCAGGCCTTCCAGCGTCAGCAGCGGCAGGAACACGATCACGATGATGATGATGCCCGATGTCACCGGAGCTGCCACGTCCCGCACGGCACGGTAGATCACGTGCAGCAGCGGCAGGCGTCGCGGGCCGCTCTTCTGATGAGCCAGCGACGAGACGATGTTCTCGACGATCACGATGGAGGAGTCCACCAGCATGCCGATCGCGATCACCAGGCCTCCCAGACTCATCAGGTTGGCCGACATGTTCATCGAGCCCATCATCAGGAACGTGAACAGCGCCGACAGCGGCAGAATCACGGCCACGGTCAGCGCCGCCCGCACATTGCCCAGGAACAGGCCGAGCAGCACGATGACCAGCACCACCGCTTCTATCAACGCCGTGGATACCGTGCTCACCGCGCTCTCGATCAGAACCGTCCGGTCATAAAACACATGGATGTCCGTGCCTTCCGGCAAGGTGCTCTGCAGCGTGTCGAGACGCGCCTGCACGCCCTGCACGACGTCGCGGGAATTGGCGCCACGCAGGCCGATCACCAGGCCCTGCACGGCTTCTGCACCGCCGTCGGCAGTAACCGCGCCGTAGCGCTCCATGGCCCCCGTGGTGATGGTCGCCACCTCCGACAGCGGCAGGAACTCGCCCTGCGCGTTCTCGATCTGGGTATTGCCGATGTCTGCAAAGCCAGTGATGGCACCTGCCACCCGCACCAGAATCACTTCCTCGCCCTGGTCGACGCGGCCGGCACCGTCGTTCTTGTTGTTGGCGGCAAGAGCGTCCGCTATGTCCTGCAGGTTCACCCCGAGGGCTGTCATGGCGTCGCGGCGCGGCTGCACTTCATAGGTGCGCACGAAGCCGCCCAGCGAATTCACATCGGCCACCCCGGGGACGGTGCGCAGGGCGGGACGTACCGTCCAGTCCAGCAGGAAGCGCTTCTGCTCCAGCGTCATGTCGGGGTTGTCGATGGTGAACATGTACATGTCGCCCAGCGGTGTGCTGGTCGGGGCCAGGCCGCCGCTGATGCCGCCGGGCAGGTTGTCCCAGACATTGTTGAGCCGTTCGGCCACTTGCTGCCGTGCCCAGTAGATGTCGGTGCCGTCTTCAAAATCGAGAGTGATCGAGGTCAGGGCGTACTTGGAGATCGAGCGCAGCATGGTCTGCTGCGGAATGCCCAGCAGCTCGACTTCCACCGGCTGGGTGATCAGCGACTCCACTTCTTCCGGCGTCATGCCGGGCGACTTGATGATGATCTTCACCTGTGTTGGCGAGATCTCGGGAAAGGCGTCGATCGGAATGTTCAGCAGGGCGCGGCCACCGAATCCCAGCAACAGCAGGGACAGCAGGATTACCAGCAGGCGCTGGCTCAGGGACGCCTGAATCAGAGAGGCCAGCATCATTCACCCCCGCCCAGTCCGAGCTGGATGCCCTTGAGTACTGCTGTGCCTTGAATGGCGATCTGCTCACCGGTTGCCAGTCCGTCCACTGCCAGGTAGTCGGCGCCGATGGATTGCAGCGTCAGCGTGCGTGCCTCGACGCCCGCAGCTGTGCGTACGTATACCGTCGTGCTGCTGCCGCTGTGCACGACCGCGCGTTCAGGAACGAGGATGCCGGGCGCCGAGGGCGGCAGCACCAGCGAGATGATCTGCCCGGTGGTGAGGGCGGTCTCGGCGTCGAATTCAGCCAGCAGTTCCATGGTCTGGTTGCTGGTGTCGATCACGAAGTCTTTCTGCCGCAGCGTGAGACTCTCACCACTGCCGGCGATGCTCAGGCGCTGGCCGATGGCCACGGCACTGGCGGCCCGGGCGGGCACATGGGCGCTTGCCCAGCGGCGAGTGCCGGCATTGAGCGTGGCCACCACGTCGCCGGCGTTCAGCCACGAGCCGGCGGTGTGCAGACGCTGGGTGAGCACCCCGTCTTCCTGGGCCAGCAGATAGAACTCGCCCAGGCCACGGCCCTGCTCACGCAAGGCCTGCAGGCGGGCCGTGTCGAAACCGGCCCGGGCCAGCAAGGCACGGGCGCTGCGCTCGGCAAAGGCGGCCTGCTGTTGTGTCAGCCGGGTCTGAGTCAGACGCTGCTCGGCGATCACGCCCTGGGTGAACAGGGTGTCATCGCTACGCAGCGCGAAGTCGGCGCTCTCCAGTGTCGTTACGGCGGCGATCCAGGCTTCCTGCACCGGCAGCACGTCCTGGCTGCGCACGGTGGCGAGCACACTGCCCGCGGTCACCGGGGCGCCGGCGATGGCGGTCCAGCCAGCGAGTGTCCCGCTCCACAGAGCCGTCACGCTGGCGGCGCTGTCGGGGGAATTGACCACGGTGGCGGGGAAGCGCGCGCCGGACGAGGTATCCACTGGCGCAGCGGCGGCAAACACCACGCCCATGCGCACGATGTCTTCGGCACTGATGGCCACGGGTTCCTGGGCCTGCAGGGGCATGCACAACAGCAGCGCCAGCGGGGCCAGAACGGCGTTGACGGAGAAGGGATGGCGGAAGGGCTTCATGGCAGGACTCCAATGATCTGGTTGAATTCGGAAACAAGGCGGGTGTGGCGCAGGGCGAGGCTGTCGAGGTCGCGGGCACTCAGGCGGGCCTGCTGCAGGGCGATGACCACCTGACTCATGTCTGTCTCGCCCGCTGCAAAGGCGGCCCGGGACATCTCCCACTGCTGGCGGGCCAGTTGTGCCTGCTCTTCGCTCATCGGCAATGACTCGCCCAGCGTGAACAGTTCGTGCTCCACCTCGTGCAGCTGCAGGTTCAGTGCCCGCAGCGTGTTCAGGTACATCACCTCGGCGTCCACCTTGGCGCGGCGTTCCTTGCTGGCGGCCGCGTCGACGTGGGCGCGACCACCCAGGGGAATCGACAGGGACAAGGCCAGGGCGTCCTCATAGTCGGTGAAGTAGCCGGCGCGCTGCCGGCGGGTGCCCACACTCAGGGTGGGCGAACCACGGGCATCGGACTCGGCCTTGGCGATCTCGGCGCTGGCCAGATCGACGTCACTGCGCAACAGGCTCAGCAGCGGATGAGCCGGGCTGACTTCTTCGTCCGGCACGATGGTTTCGGTGTGGGGAGCGGCGGGGCGCACCTGCAGGCCGGTCAGGGTGGCGTAGTTGCGCTCGGCATCCACGCGCCCGGCTTCTGCTGTCAGTTCATTGCGCCGCTGGGCCAGCAGCACCGAGCGGGCCTGCAGCACATCGCGCTGCGCCGTCTCGCCCGCGGCGAAGCGCGCCTCGGCGATGGCCAGCAGCTCCTGCGCATCGGCTGTGGCCAGCTGCTCGGCGGCCAGCATGGCATCGGCCTCGGCCATGTCGGCCAGCGCGCTGCGCAGGCGTCCGGCCATGTCCAGTGCGAATGCCTGCTGCCAGGCCGTGAGCTGCGCACCGTACTGGGTGCCGCGCGCCTGCATGGCGCGGCGCTCACCCGGTCGCCACAGGGGCAGGGCGACACCCCAGGTCAGCTCGCGCTGGCCCAGATCGCTGAGCAGACGGTCGTCGATCATGTCCATCTGCACGCTGGGCCGGCCGGCCGTCCAGCTCTGCCCGAGGGCTGTCATGGTCTGTGCCTGCTCGGCCCGGGCGGTGGTCTCCAGCGCCTGCGGGGCATGGGCCAGCGACTGTTCCAGCAAGGCGTTGAATGTCAGCGTCGGGTCTGTGGCGAGCGGGGCATGGTCCAGTTCCTGGGCCTGCAGGCCAGGCAGTGACAGCAGCCCGACGAGACCGGCCAGTGCCGAGACGCGTCGAAGGCGAGGTGTAATCACAGTGCGAAATCTCCCTGTCGATTTGAAGTGATGGACACAGGCTAAGCGACGGGGTGTGAAAATTTTGTCAAAGGGCCGCGTTGACTTTTTTTTGACATGGGCGGGGTGACACTGCGAGAGTCGATTGTGGGAGCGGGCTCGCCCGCGAACAGATTCTGTGGGAGCGGGCTCGCCCGCGAACTTTCTCAATCGACTCTGCTCGCGGGCAAGCCCGTTCCTACCGGACGGCGCCACTGGAGATTGCTGTGAAAGTGCTGGTGATTGAAGACAACCGCGACATTGCGGCCAACATTGCGGACTACCTGGAGCCCAAAGGCCATGTGCTGGATTTTGCGGCCACCGGCCCCCACGGCCTGCAGCTGGCCCTGCAGGAGCGCTATGACATCATCGTGCTGGACATCATGCTGCCCGGACTCGACGGCATGGCCCTGTGCCGGCGGCTGCGCAACGAAGGCCGCAGCGACGTGCCGGTGCTCATGCTCACGGCCCGCGACCAGCTGGAGGACAAGCTGGAAGGCTTTCAGGCCGGTGCCGATGACTATCTGGTGAAGCCGTTCTCGGTGAAGGAACTGGAAGTGCGTCTGCAGGCTCTGATCAAGCGTGGCACGTCCCAGGGTGCGCGGGTGCTGGTGGTGGGTGATCTGCACTATGACCCGCAGACCTTCGCCGCCACGCGGGCAGGGCGCACGCTCGAGCTCAACCCCATGCAGCGCAGGCTGCTGGAGCTGCTGATGAGCAACACCCATCGCGTTGTCACGCGGGAAGAACTGGAGCGGCACATCTGGGGCGATGCCCTGCCTGACAACGACGTGCTGCGCACCCACATCTACAGCCTGCGCAATGTCATCGACAAGCCCTTCGCGCAGAAACTACTACAAACGATCCATGGCACCGGCTATCGGCTGGTGGCCTTGCAGGAACCCGCATGATGCTGAGAACCACGCTGAAATTCCGAATCCTCGTGGCCCTGGTGCTGATCGTCAGTGTCACCAGTCTGCTGTTCGCCGGCGGCGTGCTGCTGATCAAGGCGCAGCTGGAAGCGAGCATCTTCGGCGACATGGTGGCCGAGCAGATGCGGGTGCTGACGGCGCAGCTGGATGCCGGCACCTATCACGAAGACGCGCTGTTTACGGGCTGGCAGTTTCACACCGGGGATGCCGCCGCGCGCATTGCCCCCGAGATCGCCGCGCTGGCCCCGGGCTCCCACCACAGTGTGGCGGCGGGCGACTTCATCTATCAGGTGGAGGTGGCGCAGTGGCAGGGGCGTCCCGCCTACCTGACCTACGACGTCACCGAATGGGAGAACCAGGAGCACGCGGTGCTGCGCATGCTGCTCTATGGCTTGTTGCTGGTATTGATCGTGGCGATTGCCATGGGGCTCAGCGCCACGAAGGCCATCCTGGCGCCGGTGCAGAACCTGTCCAGGCGCCTCACGCAGATCGAGCCCGGACAGACGAGTCTGCGCATCGCCTCGGACTATGCAGGCACCGAGATCGGGCAGATCGCCGCGTCGTTTGACAAGTATCAGGAGCGCCTGGAGAAGTTCGTGGAACGGGAACGCTCGTTCACGGCGGCGGCCAGTCACGAGCTGCGGACGCCGCTGGCTGTGATGATGGGCGCGCTGGACGTGCTCAGTGCCAATCCGCAGAGCCCCGCCTCGCAGCGGGCGCTGGAGCGCATCAGCCGGGCCTGCGCCGAGATGCTGGCCTTCATCGAGGCGACGCTGCTGTTGTCGCGGGAAGAGAGCAGCGGGGTGGATCAGGGCAGCCCGGCCGATCTGGTGGCACTGATGGAACGCTCCCTGGAAGATCACGCCGCCCAGATCGCCGAGCGCTCGCTGCAGATCGTGCGCGACTACGCCGGAGCGCCCACATTGGCGCAGCCGGCCAGCCTGGTGCAGATCACCATCAGCAATCTGTTGCGCAATGCCATCGAACACACGCGTGATGGCCGCATTGACGTGCAGATCCGCGAAGACGCCATCGCCATTCGCGACACGGGCGAAGGCATTCCCGCAGACAAGCTTGCCCATGTGTTCGAGCGCAGCTACAGCACCAAGGAGGGTGGCACGGGCCTGGGGTTGAACCTGGTGCGGCGCATCTGCGACCGGCTGCACTGGACCATCACCCTGGAGAGCACGCCGGGCGAGGGCACGCTTGCCAGGGTGCAGTTCCTGTAGGAGCGCCCCCTGTGTGGGAGCGAGCCCCTGTGTGGGAGCGAGCCCTGTGTGGGAGCGAGCCCTGCTCGCGAACTGCCTGCTGCCAGGTGATCGCGAGCAGGGCTCGCTCCCACACAGGGCTCGCTCCCACAGGGCAGCACGCTGCGACACTGTGCCACATGGCGCCGCTCAGCAATCGGAGTAGCATTCACTTCGTCGAGTAGCGAAACGAACGGTTCGCAATGCGGCACCAGTGATCCTTGTATAAGTACTCTTGAACCCGGTCAGCCACTCCATCTGCCCGGGTTTTTTTATGCCTGCGGATTGCACGTTGCACAGCCCGCTGCCCGAGCGCATCGACGACCCGGGCCAATCGGGCCTGCGACAACATGTCGCATTGCTAGTGTTACCTCAAGTGTTACCGTTGTTACCGAGAGTAACTACAAGAACACCCAGGAGAGACACCATGATCATTCGCCGCAATGCCCTGACCATCGCCATACTGACCGCCCTCGCCGGCACCGCATCCGCCAGCGAAGCCCCTGCGAACGTTGAAGAAATGGTCGTCACGGGCGTCCGCACCGATGCCCCGCTCAATGTCAGCACCAATCCGAAGGCACCCCGGCAGCCAGTGCCCGCCCACGATGGCGCCGACTACCTGAAGACCATTCCCGGCTTCTCCGTCATCCGCAAGGGCGGCGCTGACGGCGACCCCATTTTCCGCGGCATGGCCGGCTCGCGTCTGTCCATGCTGGTGGACGGCGAGACGATTCTGGGGGGTTGCGGCCAGCGCATGGACCCGCCCACCGCGTACATCTTCCCCGAGGCCTTTGACAGCATTCAGGTGATCAAGGGGCCGCAGTCCGTGAAGCACGGGCCGGGCAATTCTGCCGGCGTGGTGTTGTTCGAGCGCAGCCAGACTCGTCCGCAGGAAGCCGATCTGTCTGTGCACACCAGCCTGCTGGCCGGCAACTTCGGCCGCCATGACGAAGTGCTGGACGCGACCTACAACACTCCCGAGTTTTCAGTGCGTGTGTCGGGCACCAATGCCGCGCAGGATGGGTATGAGGATGGCGACGGCGTTGACGTGCATTCCGAGTACCAGCGCTGGAACACGCAGCTTACTCTGGCGTGGACGCCCAGCGACAACACCCGTCTGGAGTTCAGTGGCGCACGCAGCGATGGCGAGGCCGCCTATGCCGATAGAGGAATGGACGGCACAAAATTCGCCCGTGACAACTACGGCGTCAAGTTCAGTCAGGCCAATATCGGCGAACTGCTGAACAACGTCGAGGTGCAGGCCTACCACAACTATGTGGACCACGTGATGGACAACTACACGCTGCGCGGTCTGGCGACGCCGACCACCGGCCGGATGGTATCCAACCCTGACCGTGAAACCAGTGGTGCCCGCATCGCACTGGGCTTCACGCCCAGCACGAGCACTGACCTGACCATCGGCATGGATACGCAGGACAACGTCCATACCGTGCGCAATACGATGAATCAGAACATGACCGCCTATCAGTCTCTGGCCCGCACCAGAGACGCCGAGTTCTCGCAGACTGGCGTCTATGCCGAGCTGGGCTGGAATTTTGGAATGGACAGCCGTTTGATTGGTGGCGTGCGCGCCGACGACTGGCAGTTCACCGATCAGCGTCAGCGCGTGGCACTGAGCATGATGATGAGCGCGCCGAACCCTACTGCCGGACGCGATCGCAAGGAAACTCTGCACAGTCATTTCCTGCGCTATGAAACCGGCATCGAGGCCATCGATTCCACGTTCTACGCCGGCATCGGCCACAACGAGCGCTTCCCCGATTACTGGGAGCTGGTATCCAAGGAATCCGCCACCACGGTCAGCGCCTTCGACGTGGACTCCGAGAAGCTCACGCAGCTGGACGTCGGCCTGATCTACAACAAGGGCAATGTCAGCGGCAGCGTGTCGGCGTTCTACAACCAGATTGATGACTTCATCATGATCCAGTCCGGTGTGATGAAGCCGTCGGGCATGATGGCCATGCGCAGCGCCACCATTGCGCGCAATGTGGATGCCCGCACCTGGGGCCTGGAAGTGGATGCGCAGTACAGGTTCGCGACGAACTGGAGAACCGAGCTGACGCTGGCGTCTGTGCGTGGCGAGAACGAGACCGAGAACCGCACCATGCCGCAACTGCCGCCGCTGGAAACCCGTCTTGGCGTGCACTATGACAACAGCGTGTGGTCGGCAGGTCTGCTGTGGCGCGGCATCGCGAAGCAGGATCGGGTGGATGTGGGCCGTGGCAATATCGCCGGTCAGGACATCGGGGTGACTGATTCCGCGAGCATCCTGTCGTTCAACGCCGGGTGGCGTCCTGACGAGCGTCTGCTGGTGACTGCCGGCATCGACAATCTGCTGGACAAGACCTACGCCGAGCACATCAGCCGCTCTGGCGCGATGATCCCGGGGTTCGACCAGACCACCCGCGTCAACGAGCCCGGCCGCACGCTGTGGATGAAGGCGCAGTACACGTTCTGAGTGTGACGCCTGTGGGAGCGGGCCTTGCTCGCGAGCAGCCGCGCGCTGTTCGCGGGCAAGGCCCGCTCCCACTCCTGTGCAACTGACAACCACACATACTCTGTGGGATCATGCCGCCACTGTTCCAGAATACGTGATCAAGGAGATCTCCCATGATTGAACCGAATGTGGCCGGAGGCGTGCTTGGCGGCGCGCTGATCGGCATCTCCAGCGTCCTGATGCTGCTGTTGCTGGGACGCATCACCGGCATCGCCGGCATCCTGACCGGCGTCATCACCTGGAACAAGGCGGACGGCCTGCCCTGGCGCGCGGCCTTCGTCATTGGTCTTGTGCTTGGTGCCGTGCTGTATCAGCTCTTCGTCGGCCCGCTGCCGATGGACATGCAGGCCAGCGGCCCCGTGCTGATCATCGCCGGACTGCTGGTGGGCATCGGCACCCGCCTTGGCTCGGGCTGCACGTCCGGACACGGGGTGTGCGGCATCGCGCGCCGCTCGCCACGCTCCTTCGCATCGACGGCCACATTCATGGTCGTCGCCATCGCTACTGTCTTTGTCACGAGGCATGTCCTGTCATGAAATCAATCATCGCAGCCTTGTCATGCGGCATTCTGTTCGGCCTGGGACTGACGATCTCCGAGATGGTCAACCCCGCCCGGGTCATCGGGTTTCTGGACATCACCGGCGAATGGGATCTCACGCTCATGCTGGTCATGGGCAGTGCCCTGATAGTGACCGTGATTGGCTTTCCGCTGATCACCCGCAAGGCGCATCCGCTTCTTGCCGAGAAATTCTCCCTGCCCACAAAAACCGAGCTGGACGTGCCCCTGATCAGTGGCGCGGCGCTGTTCGGCATCGGCTGGGGGCTCGCAGGTCTGTGCCCCGGACCGGCGCTGGCCGGTCTGGCTACGCTGAACCCTGCGGTATTCCTGTTCGTGGCGGCCATGATCGCCGGCCAGTTCATCGGCATTCGCCTGGAGAAGGCGCTCGCCTGAGCCCTGCTGTGGGAGCGAGCCTTGCTGTGGG